>NZ_CP040787.1 GCF_021922925.1 Clavibacter phaseoli | reverse complement strand
ATCTCGCCCGTCCTCGGGACCGTGATGTACGTGTGGGGCGGCCGGCCGTTCCTCACGGGGGCGGTGTCGGAGCTCAAGTCCCGGACGCCGGGGATGATGCTGCTGATCGCCCTGGCGATCACGGTCGCGTTCCTGTCCTCGTGGGGTGCGAGCCTCGGGTTGCTGGACCACGAGCTCGACTTCTGGTGGGAGCTCGCGCTGCTGGTGGTGATCATGCTGCTCGGGCACTGGATCGAGATGCGCTCGCTCGCACAGACCTCCACGGCGCTGGAGTCCCTGGCGGCGCTGCTTCCAGATGAGGCGGAGAGGGTGCGCGGGGAGACAGCGGAGAAGGTGTCCCCGGCGGAGCTCGTGCGCGGCGACGTCGTCATCATCCGCCCCGGAGGACGTGTGCCGGCGGACGGCCGGGTCGTCGAGGGCACCGCGGACGTCGACGAGTCGATGATCACGGGGGAGTCCCGACCGGTGAGCCGTGGCCCCGGCTCCACCGTCGTCGCGGGAACGGTCGCGACGGACACGGCGCTGCGGGTCGAGGTCACGGCCGTCGGCGATGACACCGCGTTGGCGGGCATCCAGCGTCTGGTCGCGGAGGCGCAGAACTCGTCCTCGCGGGCGCAGCGCATCGCGGACACCGCGGCCGGCTGGCTGTTCTGGTTCGCGCTCGGTGCCGGCGTCATCACCGCGATCGTGTGGAGCGCGCTCGGGAGTCCGGACGAGGCGGTGATCCGCACGATCACCGTGCTGGTGATCGCGTGCCCGCACGCACTGGGGCTGGCGATCCCACTGGTGGTGTCGATCGCGACCGAGCGCGCCGCGAAGGGCGGGGTCCTGGTGAAGGACCGGCTCGCGTTGGAAAGCATGCGGACAGTCGACACGGTCCTGTTCGACAAGACCGGCACCCTGACCAAGGGAGAGCCGACCCTCGCCGCCGTCCACACGGTCGACGGATTCACCGAAGAACAGGTCATCGCGATCGCCGCCGCGGTCGAGGCGGACAGTGAGCACCCCCTGGCCCGAGCGATCGTCACCGGTGCTGAGGCGCGCGGGTTGCAGGTGCCTCGGGCATCGGGGTTCGAGGCGTCTACGGCGGTCGGCGTCACCGCCATTGTCGAGGGCAGGCAGGTCAGCGTCGGCGGCCCCAGCATGCTCAGCGCCCATCACGCGGACCCGATTGGGGCATCTCGGGCGTGGGAGGAGGAGGGGATGATCATCCTGCACGTGCTCCAGGACGGCCAGGTCGTCGGGGCACTCGGGCTGGCCGATGAGGTGCGCGAGGAGTCCCGCCAAGCGGTCCAGGCGCTGCACGCGATCGGGGTGCAGGTGGTGATGATCACCGGTGACGCGGAAGCCGTGGCCCAGTCCGTCGGGCAGGAGCTCGACATCGACCGGGTGTTCGCGGGCGTGAAGCCAGAGGACAAGGCTGCGAAGGTGGCTGAGCTGCAGAAGGACGGGCGCCGGGTCGCGATGGTCGGCGACGGCGTGAACGACGCCCCCGCCCTCGCGCAGGCGGACGTGGGCATCGCGATCGGTGCCGGCACCGACGTCGCGATCGCGTCAGCCGGGGTGATCCTCGCGTCGGATGATCCCCGATCGGTGCTGTCCGTGATCGAGCTGTCCCGGGCGAGCTTCGGGAAGATGAAGCAGAACCTGTGGTGGGCCGCTGGCTACAACCTGCTCTCCGTCCCGCTGGCCGCGGGGGTGCTCGCACCCGTCGGGTTCGTGCTGCCCATGTCGGTCGGCGCGTTGCTGATGTCCGCATCCACGATCGTCGTCGCCCTGAACGCGCAGCTGCTGCGCCGCCTGGACCTCGCCCCGGACGCCAGCACCCGCGCTGCCCTGCACCGCGGCACCGCGCCCGTCCGTCAGGAAGAACGCAGCACCGTCCAGGTCTCCCCGTAGTCGGGGCTTGCGACCACACCACGTTCGTCGGCGGCAAGGATCCACGGATCCTTGCCGCCGACGAACGCCAACGCCTCCGGTGCCCCGGTGACGTTCCCGTGGCGGCTCCAGTCACCTTCCGGGCTGCCTGTCCAGACGGCTCCGTCAACATCGATGCCGACGTATGCGCCGTCACCGGTGCTCTCCACCAGGTACAGCAGTGGGGCGCCGTCGACGAGGCGGAACGATTCGGCGCCGTCATCACTGACCTGTAGACCCTCGGCGGTCGATGCGAGGACCCGATTGGGGAGTTCGGGATCTGTGGTCAGGTCTCGGATTTCCAGTGCGGCCGCGGTGCTCCAGGTGGTTCCCGAGTCGTCGCTGCGGCTGATGCCCGCACCGCCGGCGTCATATCCGTAGATCCGGGTGGTGCCGTCATCGAGAGGGGCCGTGGAGAGGTCGTGGAAGTCGGTTTGCCCGCTCAGGGACACTAGCTCCCACGTTGTCGCGGCGTCGGTGCTGCGGATTAGGCCCAGGTTCGGGCCCGCAGGGTTCTGTTCAGCGGGATCGGGGTGCCCGGAGGCGTAGAACACACCCTCGGGGGTGATGGTGAAGCCCATCGTGTCCTGCATCCGGCCCGCGATCGGTCCCTCGTCCGTGTCGTCTTCGGCCGCGGAATGACTGGGGTATGTGTCCGGGAGTGCGTTGGTGGGCACCACCCACACGCCGGTGTGCGCCGCGGCATAGGTGAGACCGGTGACCGGGTCGTGACCCAGTCCGTGCACATGCTCGAACGACGCCTCCGCTGAGGGTGACGTGGGCAACGATGTTGCGCAGCCGGTCACGACGACCAAGGTCGCCGACGCGACCGCACCTGCACCGAGGAGGCGGCGGCGCACCGAGGGATGCGGCGGTGTGGGGGCAGCTCTGTCCGGTGTCGGGCTCGAGCGCAGGGGGAGATGTGTGGGCGTGTTCATGTCAGGACCTCGAATTCGGGGATCGGCAGCGCGCCGGAGAGGGCCTGGGGCCCGGTGAGGGCCCCAGGCTTCCGCGGCAAGATCACGCATGTCGGCCCGTCGTCGACGTGTCATCGCGGGCCGGCAGCGTGGGGATCTAGGAGCTGGCGAGCAGGTCCTTCATCGTTGCGATCTCGTCGTTCTGGGTCTGGACGATGGTGGTCGCCATGCTCATCGCGTCGGGGTTCTGGCCCTTGTCGATCTCGGTCTGAGCCATCTCGACGGCACCTTCGTGGTGCTGCACCATCTGCTCGAGGAACAGCTTCTCCGCCTCGGTGCCGGTGGCGGAGCCCAGGGCGGACATGTCGTCGTCGGACATCATGCCGTCCATGCTGTGGTCCATCCCGGACGCGGACTCCTCGATGCCCCAGTCACTGATCCAGGCGTCGAGCTGCTCGATCTCGGGGACCTGTGCGGCCTTGATCTCGGTGGCGAGCTGGGTGACCTCGGTACTGATGTCGCCCTTCTCCAAGATCATGTCCGCCATCTCGATGGCCTGCTCGTGGTGGGGCTTCATCATCTGGACGAACATGACGTCCTGGTCGTTGACGTCGGCGGGCGCGGCGCTGGTGGCAGGAGCGCTGGAGGAGGAGCTGTTGTGGTCCATGCCGCTCATGCCGGATGAGGTGTCGGAGGCGCAGCCGGCGAGAGCGAGCGTGGTGGCGGTCGCGAGGGTGGCGGCGAGGAGGATGCGGGTGGTGCTCATGATGATCGTGTCCGTTCTGTTGGTCGAAGAGGATTCAGATGACGCCCCGCGCCGCAGCGCGGGGCAGTCGCAGCGCGGCTGCGACCTTCGGGTGTGAATCAGATCCGACTGATGGACAGGACGGTCAACGAGGGTGAGTAGATGTGCGCGCGAGCGCGCGGCTGCGGGCGGGACGCACGTGGCAGGAGCCGCATGGCGAGAGCCGACGCCGCAGGAAGGCGAAGCAGGAGAAGAAGGCTCCCGAGGGTGAACACGATGCCGCACACAGCGGCCATCACGACGCACCCCATGACGCAGTGCTCGTCACACGGAGCAGCGGGCATCGCTCCCGTCTCATTCGCGGGCATCACGTGCGAGGCCGGCATCGGCGCGATCGACACTCCCGTCCCCGTGCTCGCGGCCGGAGCCGAGGTGGTGGACGCGCCATAAGCGTGGGGGTCGCCGGAACCGGTATCCGCGTGGCTGCGCATGGTCATCGACTGCATGGCGAAGACGCTGACGAGCAGGCCGATCAGCGCGAGGACGACGAGGATGGGCGTCCACGGCGAACGGGATGCGCGAGATGCGGTCACGGTCCTGCCCTCCTCGCAGATCGTCAGTGGGAACGGGCGAAGACCGGCGACGGGCCTTCGAGTGGTCGGTTCAGCTGGCAGGCGCCAGGGTGTAGCCGGCACGCTCAATGGTGGCAGCGACCACGGCCGGGTCAATGCTTCCTGCGCCCACCACGTCGACCGTGGAGGTTCCGCCGGCTGCGAGGGACACCCGCACCTCGTCGACGCCGGGGATCTCCTCCAGGGCCTGGGTCACGGTGGAAACGCAGTGCGCGCAGGTCATCCCCGTCACGCCGAAGGCCGACGTGATCTGCGAGCTCGAGGAGGCGAGCTCGGAATCCGCCGCAGAGTGCTCAGCGGTGTCAGGCGCCGCGCAGCACGCGCAGGCCGACGCGTCCGAGGCCATGGGGAGCAGGGGACGGGTCGAGATCGTCATGGTGTTGCCTTCCGGGATCAACGAGATGCTCTCCAATTTATACCCCGGGAGGGTATCTGCACCTGAGCTCCACGTGGGTCCTCAGGTACGGGTCAGGATCGCCGGCGCTGCTGGTGGGGGTGACGGAACACCGATCGTGTCGGCGAGACGCGGACTGCCGAATGCAGCGTGCGGATGCGACACCCCAGAGGCTCAGGAGCCTCCCTCGCATCCGCCGCAAGGCGACAACTCCATCACAATCAGGTAACGTCAGGCTGTCGTTGCCCGCGGCAGGAGAGGAGAAGCGTGTTCGCCATGTCTCTCCGACCCCTCAACGACCACGGCACCGGATGGCGGCTGGCGCAGCTTCTGCTGCCCCTGTTGCTGCTCGTGTCGGTCGTTGTCGGACTCCTCGCGATGAGCGCGACGACCGGTTCACGTGATGCCGGCAGCGCGTTGGATCACGCGCACGCGGTGACCGATCTGCACGGTGTGGCCGACGGTCATGGTGTCGGGGATACCCGACCGTCCATGTTCGTTGACGTGGCTTCGGTGGGTGCGGAAGTACCCCTGGCCGAGGCCCCGCTCCAGAGCCCGGCGGCGACCATCGCGATCGCCGCGTCCCTGTTCGGCCTCCTCGTTGCCGCGTTCGCAGCTCTCATGATCATGGGAGCCGAACGCTTCGTGCGGTTGCAGCTGCGAAACCCCACTACACGGGGACCCGCATCATCAGGCGTGGGCTGGCGTACGCCTCCGAGCCTCACCCAGCTGTCCGTCTCCCGCATCTAGAACGTCCGGCATCACGCGTCCGAAGACCGGGCGCTGTTCCTCGACCACGAGTTCTCCTCGCGCCTCCTGCCGCGCAGGCGTCGCCATCCGGTCAGCTTCCGGGCTCGCCGCAGCGAGACGCGTCGGCGCCGAGCGTCGTACATCATCTCCACGGTCAAGCTCCGCATCACCGCGATCGAGATCGCTGAGGCGGACCGCACCTGAACGCCGTCCTGCTGGGCAAGAGCATCACCGCCACCCCGCAGAACGAGATCACCCGCCCGCGCATCTGACTGCGCGAAAGCCCCCACTCATCCAGCGCTCCGAGGTCGATCACTGTCCTCGTGAGATGCCGCCCGCCTGAGAAAGGCTGCACTTGCTCCACGAAACACCCCCCACCACGCCCACACCCACTGCCCGTTTGCACGGAAGGCGTAGCGCCCGGACCGGCACCACGCGCCGCTCGACTTACGAGCACGCAGCCCGGGTCCCGGTGCAGAGGCCTGCACTGACACGACGGGAAGAGGCTCGACGCCGCTCGCACGCCTTCACCCTGATCCCCGGTTCCGCTCACGCAGCACGAACCGGCCCGGCCGCGAACCCCGTGCGTGCGGCGGCGGCGGCCATGCTCGCGGCCGGCGCTCTCGCCGTCACCTACGGCCTGCCGGCGTACGCGGTTCCTCATGAGACGGTCGGCGCTGCCATCGTCATGCAGGAGCCGGCGGCAGGCGAGGTCCAGGCGTTGCAGGTTGAGGGCGCGACGACGAGCGTCATCACTGAATCGGCATTCACGTCGATCGCGCCGCCGCCTCCGCCGCCCCCGCCGCCCGTCGCACCCGTGAAAGCAGCCGGGGGAGCGACGGGTGCAGCGTCGTCGCTCGTCCTCGGCGGCGTCGCGGCAAGCGGTCAGGTCCTCTGGCCGGTCCCGTCGTCGATGCGGATCTCGAGCGGTTTCGGCCCGCGCATCTCTCCCTGCTCTGGCTGCTCCTCCCAGCACATGGGCCTGGACTTTGACCCGGGCAACGGCGCGGCCATCCAGGCCGTGGCCGACGGTGTGGTGCGTCGTGTGGTGAGCTCCAACAGCGGGCTCGGCGTGCACGTCGTCATCGAGCACCAGATCGACGGCACCAGCATCACCAGCACGTACGCGCACATGCAGTTCGGGTCCGTTCCTCTCACAGTCGGACAAGCCGTCACAGCCGGGGACCCTGTCGGCCGTGTCGGGACGACCGGTGCGAGCACCGGCCCGCACCTCCACTTCGAGATCGCAGTCGGAGCCACCCGCGTCGACCCGTACGCGTGGCTCGTACGCAACGTGCGATGACGAATCCACAGGAGTCCGGTACTCCGTCCCCTAGCGGAGAAGCGTGGAGGGCTGGACCTGGCGGACGCTCAGCTCCCTCCGTTCTGCGCATGCGGATGGCCGCCGTGCTGGCGGCGACTGGTCTCCTGCTCGGCCTCGGCGTCCCGTCGGCGCAGGCGGCGGAGGACTACCCGACGTGGTCCGAGGTGCAGGCGGCACGCAGCAGCGAGCAGGCCACGGCTGACCAGGTCACCCGCATTACCTCGCTCATCTCCGGCCTCGCCTCCGAGGTCGAGGCAGCGAACGCGGTCGCGCTTCAGCGCGCCGACGAGCACCAGGCCGCGATCGACGCTGTCGACGAGGCGACCGGGAAGCTCGAGGCGCTCGAGGGCAAGGCCGAGAACGCGCAGGCCGAGGCCGACGAAGCTCGGCAGCGCGTGGGTCAGTTCGTCGCGCAGCTCGCTCGCAGCGGCGGAGGCGGCGACATGAGTCTTCGTCTGTTCACCAGTGGAGACGAGATCGAAGCTCTCCTTGGTCGGTTGGGTACAGCGACCAAGCTCGCCGACCGGCAGGACATCGCCTTCGCCAGTGCCGTCACCACGGCCAGGTCGGCCGAGTCGCTCGGCAAGCAGGCCGCCGTGGCCAAGGATGCGCTCACCGGCCTCGCCGCCGCTGCTGAGGCGGCGTTGCAGGAGGCGTCCGCGGCGCAGGCACGTGCGGATCAAGCGCTAGCCGAGCAGCAGGCGCGCGGCGCCGAGCTCTCCGCGCAGCTCACCACGCTGCGCGACTCGCGCATCTCCGTCGAGGAGGGCTACGCCATCGGTGAGCGGAAGCGCCAGGAAGCTGCCGCCGAGGAAGCACGCAAGCAGGCGGAGGCGCGCGCGGCTGCCGCAGCCCGGGCGGCCGCGGCGAATGCCGGCGCGCGTCCTCCCGCGAACGCACCTCGGCCTCCGGCCTCGAGCGGCCAGACCTCCAGCTCGGGCTGGACGATGCCCATTCGCAGCTACGGGTCGTACCAGTCCTACGGCATGCGCCTGCACCCGGTTCTCGGCTACTGGCGGCTGCACGCGGGGGACGACTTCGGTGCGGGCTGCGGCACTCCGATCTACGCGGCGGCGGCCGGCACGGTGCAATTCGCCGGCGGAGCCAGCGGCTTCGGCAACGCGATCACCCTGAACCACGGGGGCGGCGTGACGAGCGTGTACGGCCACATGTACTCCTACGGCGTGATGGTGCGCACGGGCCAGACCGTGCAGGCGGGCCAGCAGATCGGGGCCGTCGGCAACGCCGGGCTCTCCACCGGCTGCCACCTGCACTTCGAGATCCGGCAGGGCGGCGTAGCCACCTCGCCCATGCCGTTCCTGCGATCACGCGGAGCCTGACCCTGGCGTCGGACGAGTGCGTAGATGACCTGGGGTGTGGCGCGCTGGTCGAGCTCGTGGGGAACGTGATTGAGCATGCCGACGGGGGAGAGTGAGTGGTGTGCAACCGGCCCCTGCGGCGCCTATCGGGGTTAGGTGGCCGAGCGCGAGATGCGTCCGGATAGGGATCCCCTGGTGGACACGACGTGACGACGTATCCTGCGGCCATGACCGGGCGCCCGCTGAACCATAGACAGGTCCTCCGGGATCTCATCGACATGTGGGAGCGCGAGCTGGGTGACCCAATGGTCACGACCCGCGCGGATCTCTCACACAAGGTCGTTCCCATCGCCGTCTACAGCTCAACGGCGCACGCGGTGGAGTGCGCGAAAGCGGTACTGCTGTTGTACGAAGCCAGCCTTCCTGTTCCAGCCGTCCCGCTCATCAGGACACTGATCGAAGACGCCATCACGGCGGCCTGGCTCGTCGTCACTCCTGACGGGTGGAAGTCATTTGTGAGTGCCGGCGCGGGCGAACGTGCCACGACGATCAAAGGGGTGATGGAGCTCCGACCTGAGGACCTCGCGCTAGCGGAGCGCACAGGCGAGTTAAAGATCCTGACCGGGGCCCTGGGCACGCCGAAAAAGTGGAACTTCGATCAGCGGGTGAACGCCCTAGCCGGGACGGAGAGCGTGTACGTCCACTACCGCATCGCGTCCGCCATGAGCCACGCGGGTGTCGGTATAGCTGACCTCTACACAAAGAGTGATCCTCGCTCGCAAGATGGGGTGGCGTTCCTGCCGTACCCCGCGCATCCTGCGGCGGCGTCATGGCTCAGGGTCGCTAGTGGCGTGCTGCTACAGGCACTCATTGCGTGGGATTACATACGCCCCGGTAGACCCAACGAAGAATTCCTAACACGCATGGCAGACCAGTTGGGAGTGCGGAGCACGATCGAGCTCAGGGACCCTCGGCTCGGCTGAGGTAGCAGCGTAAGGGCCCCCGTCGACGAGTGTCGGCGGGGGCCCTTTGTGTGCAGCGGTATGTGTGTGGGCGCTACTGGGAGTCATGCTGCTCCTCGGTCGGACGCACCTCTGTCTGTGCCGCCGTACTGGTACGGGTTCGGCGCTTGGGTCGTGCTGTGGATCCGGGTGCGCGTGCTCCGGTCGCGCGCAGATCCTTCTCGCTCCAGCCGGCCGTCAGTGCAGCCGACCATGCGCGCTCGTGGGTCGCCCGAGCTTCTTTCGCGCGCTCCTCGGCGGCGTCACTTTCGTTCGCGGCACTGGTGAGGGCGACGACGACGTTCACGCGGCGGTCGACGTCCCGCTCCAGGATTTCGCGTGCTCGTCGGGCTGCTTCGTCGGGGGTGGCCGGTGCGTCTGTCATGCCTGTCAGGCTAGCCGCCACTTAGTGTCCGCACTACCCCCGACGACAGCTCCGGTAGCGCCAGGCCCGAGCACCACCGCGACGTGCTTGTGGCACGCGCTCGTGGAGCAAGCTGTCCGTTTACCGGTGGTAAATGACTTGCCGGCCTTCCGCTGCGCGGCCGGCGGCTGCATACTTGGCCGTATGGTCCCCGCCGTCGCGGGTTCGCTGCGCTGGGCCTGAGAGACGAGAACGGGGGAGTCGATGACCGATGAGGATCGCCCCCGCCTGTTCGGTCGGAAGCGTCGCGCCAACGTTGATGGCGAGGTCAAGCGGGAGAAGTCGTACCGGGTCTATGTGACGCCGGAAGAGGACGCGCAGCTCCGCGCTCGTGCCGCGGTCCAGGGCGTTACGGTTCCGCGGCTCCTCTTCGAGTCGGCGTTGAACGCGCAGATCCGAACGGACACCGAGTGGAAGCAGGCAGCGGCCGGCCTGTTCAAGGTTCAGTCGCTCCTGGGGAACATCGCCAACAACGTCAACCAGCTCGCCCGGTACGCGAACGAGGAGCGTCGCTTCCCGGAGGAGGCGCGTGAGGTGACGGCGGAGTACCGGAAGCTCGTGCCGCAGGTCGAAGCCGCTGTGAGGCGGGTGGCTGGCCTGTGATGCCGAACGTTGTGACCGGCAGCCGAATGGGCGGGCTGATGGTCTACCTCGCGGGCGACGGCCGGGCGAACGAGCACACTGACCAGCACCTCGTTGCGGGCACCGCGTCGATCATGGCGATGCACGGTGACAGCGAGCTCGACCGTGCTGCCGCGCTGGCGATCGCACACGACCTGGACCTTCCCAAGGAGGTCTACGGCGTCGAGGTCATGCGCAGCGTGCAGGTGCGGGATCCCGAGACGGGGGAGTGCGTCAAGGACCCGGCTACGGGCAAGCCGATGACGGAGAAGGTCGGCGCGGACGTGTGGCACTGCTCCCTGTCGCTGAGCGCCGAGGAGGGCCAGCTCGACGACGGCAAGTGGGGCGAGATCGCGACCGACTTCGTGCGCCGCATGGGTTACGCCGGCGAGGGCATCGGCAAGGCCGATTGTCGCTGGGTCGCGGTGCGGCACGGCCTGTCGAAGAACGGGAACGACCACATCCACATCGCCGTGTCCCTGGTTCGGGAGGACGGTACCAAGGCGCACGTGCCGTACGACAAGCGCCTCTCGCAGCAGGTCAGTCGCGAGCTCGAGCGCGACTACGGTCTGCGGCCGCTGCACGACGCGGAGCGCACCGTCGCGCAGCGCGGCGAGCGTCCGGGTGAGCGCGAGTCCGCGACCCGTCGCGGTGCGGTCGAGGTCGACGCGAAGCGCCTGGAGCGGACCGTCCGCGCGGCCGCCGGTGCGTCGCAGGATGAGGGCGAGTTCGTGCGCCGCGTGTGCCGCGACGGCGTGCTCATCCGCCCCCGGTATGTCGCGGGTCGCGACGACGTGGTTGCCGGCTACTCCGTGGCGCTGAGGCCTGAGAAGGGACAGCCCGTGGTCTGGCACGGCGGCGGGCGGCTTGCTCGCGACTTGACCCTCCCGGAGCTCCGGAAGAGCTGGCCCGACAGCCCCGAGTTTGCGACCGCGGCCGTCGCGGAGTGGCAGGCCACAGCGAAGAACCCGTGGCAGTACAAGCCCGCGGCGCCCGGCCGCGAAGAGGCCGAGATGCGGCCGGAGATGTTCGAGATGTACACCAAGGACATGTCCCGGCTGCACGACTACATCGCTCGCCTCGACCCCAACGACCACGCCTCATGGGCGCACGTCGCAAAGGACGCCGCGGGCGCCTACGCCGCGTGGTCCCGCCGTCTGGAGCCGACTCCCGGTCCGCTCGCCGACGCCTCCCGCACGATTGCTCGCGCATCGCAGATCCGCGCCTACGAGAGCAAGCCGCGGCCGCCACAGATGCCGTCAATGACCGGCACCACCGCCCTGATCCTCGCGCAGGCGAAAAAGGGCAAGAACGCGGCCGCCGAGGCTCTGCTGCTACGCCAGCTCGCGCAAACGACGCAATCGGTGTTCCGGGCCGTGAGGGCCACCGGCGACGCCCGCACCGCACATGCGACCGCAATCGTCATGCGTCAGCGCCTCACGGTCATCCGCGACAGCTACGCGGCACAGATCGACCGGAACGCTCTCGACGCGCTGCCTCTGGAGCAGCGCCAGAGGCGTCAGCGTGCCGAGATCGCGGCGGGCATTGGGTCGCCCGTTCCCAACAAGCTCACGCCGGCGCCTAAGCCCGTTGTCAACGTCCCGACTACACGCGCACCATCTACGCCGAAGCGTGACGGCACCGAACGATAGAAGGGGGCACGAACCATGACCGACCAGGGAGACGGCATCGACGACGAGCTGTCCAGCGCAGCACGTGTCGCAATCACCGTCGCAACGCAGATGGCCGACCGGCTCGCACGCGCGCGCGAGCAGGCGGCACGTGAGTCGCAGAGCCGATCTGAGCACGAGGTGAAGCAGCTCCAAGCCCGCTTCGGCGCCGAGCGCGACGCCGCGGTGGCGAAGGTCGCCGTCGTCGAGCGTGCCGAGTTCTGGGAGCGCTCGACGCTCAAGGAGCAGGCCTCCATGCACGAGACCGCGCAGCAGTGGAAGGACCTCGACCCGCGCGCGCAGGCAGCGGCGCAGACCATCGGACGTGAGTTCCAGGAGCGCTACAGGATCGACATCACCGACCCGCAAGCGAATCCCGACGCGGTGCGTCAGGCGCTTCTCCAGCGGGAGCGGAACGAGGCTGAGGCTGAACAGCCGGCGGCGTCCGCGGAGAAGTCCGGTCGCGGCGAGGCCGCGGTCGAGACGGCCCTCGCCGGCGCCGCACTCGATGAGGCCGCACGCCTCGACGCGCGTGCCGCGTCCGAGCGCAACGACGCCCAGTCGATCGGCGCCGAGCCGGACACTAACCCGGACACGACCCGCAGCGACCGCGCCGCGGAGCTCGAGCTCCAGGCGCGCGAGTACGACGGCCAGGCCGACGCCGGCGGCATCGCGGACCGCACCCCTGACGAGCTCCGTGAGCTCGCCGAGGACGCCCGTGCGCAGGCGCAGCTCCACCGCGACCCGGCACAGGTCGGCGCCGAGCAAAGCGCGCCGCAGCAGGCCGCTCAGGCCGGCGCGGAGGTGAACGCGGCTACCGACCAGGGGCGCGCGAACGTCGAGCGCAGCACCGGGGAGGCCCAGTACGACAGCGCCGAGCGTCGCACGGCGATGGCTGCCGAGCTCGGTCGCCTGGGCATCCCGAAGGAGACCGTCGATGTCCGCATGCGGGCCGAGGTCGCCCAGGGTCGACCCGCGTCCGAGGCACCCGTGCAGGGGCACCAGGTGAACGTCCCGCAGACTAAGGGCGCCCGCGGTGCGAACCGCGCTACCGAGCGGACACAGCAAGACAGGTGATGTGAGGAGTGGCGGCGTCGCTATGGTCTGACCATGCCCACCGCCGCGCGTTCTCTGCCGAATCTGCTCTCGGCAGTAACGGTCCTACTCCTTGCAGGATGTGCAGCGGAAGCGGACCCTCCGTCCAGCAATCTCGGCTCATCATCGTCCGTTCCTACCGAGACGGCGGCTCTCGATCCGGCCGAGCGTGTTGACCGTGCAGAGCAGCTCGCACGGCAGGGCGTCGGAACCGCCCCAATCTGGGAGGGCGTGACCTTCACGGGGACGCCGATCAGCGACGACGCTGTCTGCGTCGATCGCAACTGGGGGCCAGGGGGAGGCCCTGGAGACCTCCCTGCGGGATCTGTGGCTGGCTACGTCGTAGTCACCTTCCCCAGCGAGGACATCGCCGATCCGGAGAGCGGAGTATGCGCTGACCGTGTCGGAGCGACCGCGACCAAGGCTCCAGCCGTCCAGGTTCCCGACGCGGTCGGTGACGATCCGGGGCTCCTCGTCAGCAGTGACGTCGGGGAGGACTGGCCGCTCACAGTCCCGTACGTCATCGTCCGCTGCACCGAACGCACTCTCGGAGGGCGGCTCCTTCAGCTTGTGACCCTGACGGCACCAGGCGGCGCCGAATATGCGGTCAACGGCACAGCACGAGATCACACCGACCTGCCCGACATCGAACCGATATGGGCGCCGAATCCCGACGTCGAGGGGCTGCGGATCGACATCTCACCGGTCATCGACGCAGGTCTGGCACGGTGCTGACGTCGTAGCCAATTTTCTGCGCATGCTCGGGGGATCGCTCAACCGGCCCAGGGCGACAAGCGCCACGAGGAGAACTGGCCGCCCCACGCTCCTGTTGTCGTCACATCCGCCAGTACGGGGGACGCTCCCGCGTGCTCCTTCATGCAAGCATGTGAGATGACCCAGCGTCTGTTCTCCCTTTACGGCGCACTCACTTAAAGGACGTCGTGACCGATCACACCCCCGACTCAGCTACCCCGCAAAAGCAGCGTGTGGAAGTGTCACGCAAGTTGCTAATCATCGCCGCTAGTGTTGTCGTCGTGTTACTTGCGGTAATAGCGGTTCTCGTCGGTGGGCTTGTACAAGCCTCGCGGGAGGCTACCGACACGGCGCCGTCAGCGCTCCAGCCGTCCGAAACGGCTAAGCCTGCACCGCAACCCGTGCAGCCACAGATATCACCAACACTCGCACCGCTGATATACGACGTAGGACAAGCATTTGCTGTCGGAAACGTGACGATGACTGTCAACTCTGTCGAGGTACTCGACTCCGTCGCTACCAACTCTGGCGCTCCCCTTACGCCAGATGCCGGAGGCCAGCTGGTTTTGTTTAAAACGATCTACAGTAACAGCAATGACCAGGCCGACTTGTCATGTGGTGACACCGGGCTCTATCTCCAGGTCTTCGACGTGGAGGGAAAAGAGATGGCACCAGTGTTCGAGAACCCGCGCATCCCTGGAAATCCCGAATGTAATGACTATTTGCTCCAGGGTGTCTCTCACGAATGGAACTTTGTGTTTCAATCTGTCGCTGGGGCTACGCCAAATGCACTGTCGGTTACGGAGACGGATACCTATTCCGATCCGACTTTCGTGCAACTGCGCCAGCAATGATTCATAGGTGACTGCCACGCAAGGGCTCGCGCAGCTATCCTCGCCCCAATGGAGCGGATCTTCGTCACGAGTCCTGCTGGGCCGGCGCCAAGTAGTGGTCGACTAAGGGCACCGGCCATCGTGTCGACGAGGGCTTGGGCGCCAGTGGCGTCCATGGGCGGGATGCGAGCGCCCACCTGCTGTGTGACATAACGCAGGTTATCGGCTACGCCGAGGTGCATCAGTGTCGAATGCGTTTCAAGCCATGAGTCTTCGCCTCTGTCCCTGTGCTTGACGGTCGAGTAGCGACTGGCGCCTAGGCACCATGCCGCGAGGCACCAACCGTCTGTAGGAACTTGCGGTAGACATAGACCTATGACAGGACTTACGCAGAACGACTATGCCAACCGAGCTTACGCAAAAGCCGGCATGCTTGTTAACAAGATCGGTAAATACCTAGAATCTCCTACCGAGGCCAGTGATCTTAATGGTCCTTACTCAGAGTTAATTGATAGCGCCAGCCGCTTAAGTGATGCACTGCACTCCCCGATTGGGCTATGTGTTCAAGGGGCGCAGGCCACGCCCCGGAGCGAATTGATCGATCTGCTTATAGAGGTGGAGCAGTTTGCGGTTGAAGTTATTACGAAAATCGACTACCGCGGGTTCGAAGCTGACCGAATAGATTTGGGTCAGGATATTAGTGGGGCGCGTAGGTCGACCGCGTTATAGACGTCTCGCCATCGGGTTGCAAGCGTTCTCAGCGTTTAAAGGTTGGCGTGGCGTCAAGAGTCTAAAAAGAGCGAATGTGAATGCGCTCTTTTTTCGTCATGCTCGGTCCGGGTACTCCGAGTCGTTGTAGATCCCTGGTGGCTGACGGTCGGGCCCGAACAGTGCCGGGTGCGGCCGCTTGTACGGCAGTGGCTCCCCGGGCAGGTTCTCGTCCTGCGAGCCGGCGAAGGGGCCGTCATGGGAGAGGAGCACGCTCATGTGCGGGTCGGCGTGGTTGATCCACCAGGTGCTCGTGCCGAGCCCCGGGTCCTGCCGTGCGGCTTCCCAGCCGCGCCAGAGGATGGTGAGGCGCTGCGTCGCCTCGTCGTTCTCCCACCACCGGGCGCTCCACCGGCCGGTGCCGCTGCCCTTGCCGGACACGCGGCGGCGGTAGGCGAACCGCCAGTACCGGCGGACCCACTCGTCGACGGACGCGAACAGCAGCTCCGGGACGTCCTCTCCCTCTCCCTCGCCGTCGTCGACGTCGACGGGTGCCGCATCGTCAGCGGCGCGCAGCACGTCAATGGCTTCCGGGTCATCCAGCGGGTCCAGCTCGGTCATCCGTCAGCCCTCATCGTTCAGTGTCGGTGCGGGGGTCGGTCTCGGTGCTGCTCAGCATCGCGCTCAGCGCCGAACGCTCGGCGGGCGCGTCCGCGAGTGCCGCCGGTGCTGCGACGACCGGTCGCTCGAGGACGACCGGTGACGGTGCAGCGGCCGGTGCCACACCGGCCGGTGCGCCCTTCCGTGACGCCGGGTCGTGCGCGGCGATCGACGTCTGAATGGCGGCGACCTGCTCCTTCGGGCCTTGGAACCACGGCACCGTGCGGAGTAGCGCTGCGCGGGTGCCGGAGGACAGCATGATCGCGCGGCCGCGCGGGAGATCCGCGAGCTCGGCGACCTCGAGGATGTTCTCTCGCTTGAGCGACGTCGACGTGGACCGGACGCCCTTGTTCATGCTCGCCGAGGTCGTCTCCCGGTCGTAGGTGCCGATGAGCTGCGAGATGTGGTGGAGGAAGTCGTTCTCTCGCACGCCGCCGAGGTACACGAACACGTTGGACGCCGAGAAGAGCTTGAGCATGCCCTCCTTGCCGAACACGGCCACGCCCTGCGACCACGACTGGAACACCGACATGATCGGGATCCCGCGGGAGCCGAAGTGCGAGTACAGGTCCGGCAGGTCCCGCCACCGGCACACGTTCGCGGCCTCGTCGAGTATTCCGACGAGCGGTGTCCGCATGCGGCCGCCGGCGCTGACGTCCGCGAGGTCCGTGGCCGCCTCGAGGGTTGCTGCGGTGAGGGCGGTGACGAGGGGCCCGGCGGTGCCGGCGCCCTCCTTGGACAGGCTGTAGAGCGTGCCGGAGCCGCGCACGAACTCGGCCGCGTCGAACTGGGGCCGGTCGTCCTCCGGGCCACGGGAGTTCACCCAGTCGGCGATGCTTCCGTTCTTCAAGCACGCCGCCATCTGCTGCGCGGTGGAGTAGATGCTGCTGCGCGTCTTCTCCGTCGCCTGGATTGCACCGAGCACCCCGTCGGCCTGCATCCGGTACCCGCCTGTGCGGAGGAGCCGCACGGGCTCCTCCTCGTTCGGGTCGGTTAGCCAGGTGAACACCTGCGCGATGGGCCTCTCCCCCACCGCGGCCGCGAGGAGCATCCCCGCGAGCAGGTCCATGCCGGCGCCATCGAAGAACGCATCCGTCTTGGAGTCCGTCGACCGGGATCCTGAGGCGAAATACTGCGCGAGCTTCGTAGCGCGCGTGTCGTCGACGACGTAGGAGAGCGGGTTCCACCACCAGGTCGCCTCCTCGCGGGCGACCTTCTGCGGGTCGAACACCCACACCGGGCCCTTCTCCGCGCGCACCTCTCGCGTCGCGTCGAGCACGTCGCGCTTGTTCGACGTGGTGACGACGGCGCCGGGAGCGGCGATGAGCGCAGGGATGACCAGCGACGTCGACTTACCGACCCGAGGGCCGGCGATGACGGTCGACATGTCCTCGAACGACGCGTAGAGCATTTTGCGTCCCATCACCGTGCGGCCGAGCGGGACGCCGGGGGTCCCGGTGACGCCGAGGCGCTCGGACTTCTTGAGCGCCTGCTTCTCCTGCATGTGGGTGAGCGTCTTGAGCGGCGCCATGTAGCGCGCCGCGTACTCGACAAAAGATCGTCCCTTCCGGCTGAGGTGCCGAAGGTAGAGGAACCAGCCCACCGCGACGTCGCTCTCGAGGAGAACCTCACCCGTCCCGTGACCGGGGTATCTGGATCACTCTCAGCGGCTTCGCCTACGCGCGGGCCAACAGGCCGTCATGGCGGCCTCGGGCTGCTGCGGACCCCTGTGGATCACTGCGTACTAGGCCTCGACTTGGTAGAATTCTTGCACCGCGAAGGGGGCTGTCATGGCTAAGAAGTTCGAGATCGAGCAGCGCTGGCCTGAGCTGTTCGCGCAGCTCGACACGGCGCAGCGACGTGCCGTCGTGCAGTCGCTCGCTTCGGCGTGGCACGAGGGCTGGGAGCCCAACCGTGAGGACGTCGAGAACCTGACGGACAAGGTGCGGGGAGCGATCGACCGCGACGAGTACATGCGGCGCTCGCACGAAGCCGCAGAGCGTCGCCGGAAGGTGACGGTCCTCGCCAGCTGATGGCAGCGGAACGGGACCTGTGGGCGGGGTACTTCTACCCGGAGACCTACGACCCACTCGCCATGACCGGTACTCTGCGCAACCACTTCGGTGAACGCGACCGTGACGTCCTAGCAGGGCTTGAGTACGCGGCGACGATCGACCGTCTGACCGAGCTGATGAGCGGGCAGGTCGACATCCCCCGGACGTTCGACGCCGACCATGTGCGCGCGATCCACCGCCACCTCTTCCAGGACGTCTACGACTGGGCCGGCGAGTACCGGACGGTCCCCATCTACAAGGGCACTCCTGTCGGCTTCGCCGACGTCTCGAGCGGCGCCATCGACCGCTACCTCACCGACGTGCATCGCCTCGTCGACGCGACAACGTCGATGGAGCTGGACCGTGAGGGCTTCGGGGAACGCGCCGCAATGGTGTTCGCCTACCTCAACCAGGCGCATCCCTTCCGGGAGGGCAACGGGCGCACGTCCAAGGTCTTCATGGAGCACGTCGCCGAGCTCTCGAGCTTCACGCTCGAGTACGACCGCGTGGATCCCGACGTGTGGAACGAGGCGTCGAAGTGGTCTGGTCCTGACTTGTTCGCGTACGAGCCGCATCCCGCGGAGCTCGTCCCCATCTTCCAGCAGATGGCCGTCGATCGAGCCGTCGATCGCGCGCCCGAGGCTGCCCCGGGAGAGGGCGGGCGCGACAGACGCGCCCAGCGCGATCTAGCTGCCCTCCGCGCGGCCCAAGGGCAGGCGTCTGCCCCGACCCCACGTACAGTCCCGCCCGAGCCAGCACGGTATGAGAACCCGACCGTGCGTGAGCCTGCGCGTGGCGCCGGGGAGCGCGAGCAGTAGGCCAGCTCGCTCGATACTCCTCCCGCGCGCAGCTATCACCGCGCGCCATCGTGTCCCCGGACATGCACCGCAGGACGATGGCCGCAGTGAACATCTCAGAGCAGGAACGTTTCTGGCGGCACGTCATCAAGGGACCCGATGTGCACGACTGCTGGATCTGGACCGGCGCCGTCTCCGACGACGGATACGGCCGGTTCTGGATCGACGGCCGTGGTCGCGGACAGCGCGCCGTGCGGCCCTCGCGGTACGCGTATCAAGACGTCACCGGTGAGGTGCTCGCATCGTCGGATCTGCTGCTCCACTCGTGCGACGTCCCTTTGTGTGTGCATGTCGATGTCGACGCCGCGACGTCACACCTCGCGCCTGGCACGCACAGGATGAACATGCTCGATCGCGCGCAGAGGGGGCGGCACTCCAACCGGTGGACGACGACGCCCTACCGAGGCCTCCCGCGTGCCGAGCGGGCCCGCCGCTCCCGCGAGCTCCGCGACGCGGCGAAGGTACACGGGTGGGATCCCGACCGCATCCGCCGAGCCCTCAATGGCATCGGTCCGGATCAACCCACCCTGTGGTGATCGAGACCTAACGCCCACTACGGAGCGGCTACCCGTGCTCCCCATCGTGCGGCTCACGCGCCTGCGCGTCGCCATCATCCGCCGACACGTTCTTCCGCGGACTCGCCGGGCTCTTCTTGACGTCGCGTACCGCGATGCCGAGCCGGTCGGCGACCTCCTTCCGGGAGACGCCGAGCGAGAGCATCGTCTGGGTGACCGCGTCGAGCTCCATGGTCTTGGCAGCCCGCTCCGCGGCCGCGCGCTCGCGCACCGCCCGGATCTCCTGCTCCGCTCGCTCATCGATCTCGTCGAGCACGTCCGCCGCGACGAAGTAGTCGGCCGCAAGCTGCTCGAGTCGATCCTCTCGGGCGCGGAACTCGGCTGCCTGCGTGCGTGCGCGCTTGCGCGCCGCGACCTGTCGAGCGGACTTGCGGACCTCTGCCATGTGGACCTCCTCGTGGTGTGGGCGGGCATCACTATGCCGCCCCTCCCCCGACGCCCGTCCGGGCTGTGCACGGGTATACGTAGCGCTCCAACCGAGCTTCCGGCGAGCCGACCGCGGCCGGCTCGCCGGAAGGGCTCCGACGCGCTCCCGTTCGCTCACCGTCCGTCGTTCCTCCCTCGGCTCCCTCCCTCGGCTCCCTCCCTCCGCGGTCGCAGCCCTTCCGGCGCAGCATCTTCGCTGCTGGCTGCCCCGACTCGCTCGTCCCTCGCTCCCCTGTGCATCACACCTCTGGCATCAGTGATCAACGAGGTACCGTCCTGCGCGTGATGACGATGCACATCCTTTCCGCGGGGGACGGGTATGCGTACTACACGAGCGAAATCGCGACCGGTGATGTGCCCCGGGAAGCGGGCCGTGAGCTCGGCGACTACTACACCGCGGAGGGCAACCCTCCCGGCGTCTGGATGGGCTCTGGGCTCGACGCGCTGGGCGTCTCGGGCGCGGTCACCGATGAGCAGATGAAGGCGCTTTACGGCGAGGGACTGCACCCTGACGCGGAGCGCATCATCGCCGAAGCGCAGGCCGCCGGCGCGAGCGTGGACGAGGCGACCGCGGCAGCCAAGCTCGGCCGCGCGTACTACGCCTATGGCGCCGGCGGTAGCGACCTCCGCGAGAAGATCGACGAGGGATACGCCCGCTTCGAGCGCATGAACCACCGCGAGCCCGACGCCGCCGAGCGCCGCGCCATCCGCGCCCGCGAGGGCGCGCGGGCGTTCCGGGCCGCGAAGGGCCGCGAGCCCGCGGATGCGGAGGAGCTCGGCCGGTACATCACCGCCGCGTCGCGTCCGACGCAGCAGGCCGTGGCCGGCTTCGACCTCGTGTTCTCCCCCGCCAAGAGCGTCTCCACGCTGTGGGGCCTCGGCGACGACGAGACCCGCCGCGCGATCGAGCAGGCCCACGAAGACGCCATCGCCGACACGGTGAAGTACCTCGAGCGCGAGGCCCTTGCCACGCGCGCCGGCCGCAACGGCGTCGCGCAGATCGACGTCGACGGCGGGATCATCGCGACCCGGTTCCGGCACTACGACTCCCGCACCGGCGACCCGCAGCTGCACGACCACCTCGTCGTCGCGAACAAGGTCAAGGGCTCCGACGGCAAGTGGCGCACCATCGACTCCAAGCTCCTCCACCGCCAGGGCGTGGCCGCATCCGAGTTCTACAACTCGCGCGTGATGGAGCGGGTTTGTGACGCCCTCGGCGTCACCACCGAGCACCGCGTCGTAACCGCCGGCAAGCGACCCGTGGTCGAGATCGCGGGCATCGATCAGGGCCTCCTCGTAGGCTTCTCGACCCGCTCGACCGACATCCGCAAGCAGCTCGCCAAGCTCGAGCGGGAGTACACCGCCGAGCACGCGCGCACCCCCAACCAGGCGGCCCGCATCAAGCTCGCGCAACAGGCGACCCTCGACACCCGCCCCATGAAGGACAGCGGCCGATCCCTCGCCGCGCTCCGCGACGCGTGGCGCGCACGAGCGACCGAGGCTGTCGGGAGGCGCACGGTACGGGGCCTTCTCGCGAGCGCACGGGCGGCCGCGAAGGACCGCGCCGAGACCGCCCGAGACCCGGAGGCGCTCGATGTCGACGAGGCAGCCAGGCAGGTCGTGGAGGCGGTGTCCGAGTACCACCCCGTCTGGGGCCCGCACATGATCGAGGCCGAGGCACGCCGCTACATCCAGGGCGCGCGCATCGCCGGCATCGACGTCCCTGAGGACGCCGCGGAGGCCATCACCCGCCGCGCGCTCGGCACGGACTCCCTCGCCCTCACCCCGGACGGCCCGCACGGCGCATTCGCCCCGCTCACGCGCCGCGACGGCACCAGTATCTACGAGCACAAGGGCCGGCAGCTCTTCACCTCGAGCACCGTCCTCGAGGCGGAAGACCTGCTGCTGGACGCCGCCCGCGACCGCACCGTCCGACCCGTCAGCCGCGACACCTTCGACCGCATTGCCGAGGAGGAACAGGCCAGCAGCGCACACAAGCTCGACGCCGGACAGCTCGCCCTCGCCGGGGAGTTCGCGACATCCAGCACCCGCCTGCTCGTCGGATCCGGCCCTGCCGGCACCGGCAAGACCACGGCACTCCGCATCACCGCGCGCGCAGTCGAGGCCGAGGGCGGCCGGCTCGTCGCGCTCGCCCCGTCGGCCGCCGCCGCGCAGGTCATAGCCGACGCGCTCGAGGTCTCCGCCCACACCATCCACTCGTTCACCTACGGTCTCGGGTCGCTCGCTGAGCTCAACCGACACGAGGGCCCGATCGAGGGCGTCGACCTCTCCCCCGGAGACGTGATCGTCGTCGACGAGGCCGGCATGGCCGGCACCGTCAACCTCGCCAAGGTCGTCCGTGCCGCCGAACTCCACGGCGCCCACGTCCGGCTCATCGGCGACGACCGCCAGCTCGCCGCCGTCGAAGCCGGCGGCGCACTCCGCCTCCTCGAGCGCGATGTCGGGTCCATCAAGCTCGACACCATCCACCGCTTCCGGAACCCCGACGGCAGCACGAACACCGCCGAGGCGGCAGCCTCGGAGCGACTGCGAGATCCCCTGCAGGCCGGTAACCCGTTCGCCTGGTACCTCGGCCAAGGCCGCATCATCGCCGGCGACGTCGACCTGATGACCGGCGCCGTGTTCGGCGCCTGGCAGGACGACGTCCTCGCCGGCAAGCAGTCCGTGATGCTCGCACAACGGAACGAGACCGTGGCCGAGCTCAACGGCCGCGCACAGGCGTTCCGCATGAGCGACGGCACCGTCACCGGCCGCGCCAGAGCCCACCTCCGCGACGGACTCAGCGCGCACAGGGGCGACCTCATCGTCAGCCGCGTCAACTCCCACGAGCTCCGCACCGATCGCGGCCGCGACCGCGTGAAGAACGGCGACCGGTGGAGCGTCGACCAGGTCCTCCGCGACGGATCCCTCGCCGTGACCCACCTCGGCCACGGCGGACGCGTCGTCCTGCCGGCCGAATACGTCGCCAGCAGCGTCGAGCTCGGCTACGCCGCCACCGTCCACCGCGCCCAGGGCCTCACCGCGGACACCTCCCACGTCCTCGCCGACAGCTCTACGACACGCGCCATGGCCTACGTGGCCATGACCCGGGGCAAGGAGTCGAACCGCCTCTACGTTGAGGCGAACGACGCGCAGACGATGGGCGACGTCCTCGAGCAGATTGCCAACAACTCCAACGGCATGCTCAGCGCGCATGAGACCATCCGTGCCGAGCAGACCCGCGTCGGAGATCTCGTCACGCTGGTCGACCAGTACCAGGACGTCGCCGAGCGCGCCGACGCCACCCGGTTCGAGCGCATCGCCCGGCAGGCCGTCGGCCGCCGCATCGCTCGCGAGCTCCTCGCCGACGAGGCGTGGGGCGCACTCGAATCCGCCCTCCGCCGCGCCGAGCGCGGCGGCTACGACCCGGTCGACGCCCTGTACCAGGCGTGGGAGAAGGACACGCTCGACAACGCCCGCAACAAGCCGGCCGTGCTCGCCTCCCGCGTCGACGTCGACGTGCGCGCCTACACCAACGCCTTCCCGCCGGAGCCGCGCGAGGAAGCCGTGCCAACCTGGATCGCCGATCGCGCACCCATCCACTCCCGGCACACCGACCCTGCGTGGCGGGCACACCTCGCCGAACGGTACGACTACCTCGCCGCCCGCCTCGAGGAGCGCGGCGACACCCTCGCCGCTGAACAGCCGGCATGGGCAAAGGATCTCGGCGCCGTGCCCGAGGACGAGCGGCGCGCGGACTGGACCCGCCTTGCGGCAGAGGTCGACCTGTTCCGGCGCCGGTACGGCATCGACGAGAGGGAGCTCGACGCGGTGCCCGTCGCATGCCGCGAGAAGACGCTCGGTGCCGAGCTGCAGAGCCGCGTGACGGACCTCCACAAGGCGACTGCGCTCCGGCAGCGGGCCGCAGCGGCGCCGCTCACACTTGCCGACAGGCTCCGCGAGCAGAAGCGGGTCGAGGCCGAAGCCCGCCTTGAGCAGCTCCGGAGGGCCGGCCTCATCGCCCGCGCAAAGAGCTGCGACACCATCGACCCGGAGTACCCGTCCCGTGACAAAGATGGTGCCCGAGGGGATGACGGCCGCGAGTTCTAGCGCCGTCGCCCCGACGAGGCCCCACGCGGATGCGCGCTATTGGAGTTCGCCGACGAGTAGCCGCCGCGCGACAGAAGCCCCCGACGACTGTCTAGGTCCTCGAGGGCTTCGTCGCATGGTGAGCTAGATCGTGAACGTGGACTGCTACTCGAAGCCCCAGTGTGCGCCGCTCCTAAAAAAATGGCTAGGAGGAGCCGGTCACGCTCCAAATGACGATGCCCGTGATGACAGCCAGGGCGGCTGTGATGAGAGCCGTGATGGTAGCCACTTTGACGTTTTGGCGAGAGTCCGCTCGCCGAATGTGAGTTTCTTTCCTCGACTCTCCTCGGACTCGCATCCCCGGCCATTTATCTCGGTTTTTCCTGGTGACGTAGCGCGCTACGGCGACCGACCCCGCGACAAACGTGCCGAGGAGTGTCCACCCGAGCACGACGGCGGCGGGAAGGAACTCGTAGGAGTTGAGCAGCACCAACCAGCAGATCAGGACGAGTAGGACCGGAAGTGCGATCAGATACCTGGCGTGCTGCCACCAAGGTATGAGTAGCCGCCCGTCCTTGAGCAACGTGCCGATGATGGACATGGCAAGGACTTGATCTTCGCGACCGTAGTCGCCCATGACGGTCGGGTCGTTGCGATTAACCGTAACCGACGGGGCCTTGCCCGCATCGAACTTGATACTGACGCTTAGGACCTCCCGGACCGGCTCACCATCTGGCACTTGCTTCTGCAAGTAGAAGCCCGCGTGGAGGTTCTGCCGATCGCTTAGCCCTAGGTCGCCTACCGACTTGCGGCCAAAACTTCGGAAGGACGTCGGCGTCTGGACGCTAAACTTTTCCTCTCCGCTATACCCCTCACGCGGTACTAGTGCCAAGGCCTCGTATACGGCCTCAATGTCGATCTCGGCCGACCGAAATTCATATCTGCCGATCTCGTAGGTGGGTCCTGTTGCTGGTCGAGCGCGGGGGCCATACAGCCAGTCGAGGTTCACGTCAGAAGCCTACCGAAACGGAGACGTGCAGCGGAGCGATCAGATCCACAGTGACCAGACGCTCGCGGTAGTCCCCACGAGGAGGCCGGACAGGGCAACTAAGGTGCCCATAGTGGTCGAGCCGAGCACAAGACGGACGACGCGTTCAGCTTCGAAAAGGGGCGCCGCGTTCATGTTGTCATATGACGGACGCAGGAGCCCGTGTACACGGTAGGCCGCTTCCCACTTTTCGATCGTTTCGTCGTACTCTGCATCAGTCTCATCTTGGGCGCCCTCGCGCTCTGCTTTTTCAGCTTCACCGAGCGCATGGAAGCAGTCGATGCGGACTGCCTCCAGCTTGAGCACACGACGAGCTTGAATAGCCGCTCCGAGGAGACCGCCGGTGGTCAGTATAAAGCCGAGGACAGTGAGGATGACGAGGACGATACGGAGATCCATGTCGCCAGTGTCGTGCAGAGCGAGCGGTGCCAGCGCTCGATGTCGGCCACGATTTGGAGCGGTCTACGGCGCCTGCACCGAGCGTTGCCAGCCAGCCGGCGGCCGTTCGGCATCGACCGCTGGTGTTCGTCTGCCGTCGAAGTCGTGCAGGTGCCCGAGCGCCCTATCGCAGTTGCGGAAGGGCCCCGTGCGCGAGTCGAACAGGATCGGCGCGTGGTGGTCCCAGTGGTAGACCCACCAGGACGAGACAGCCGCGAGGTCGTCGTCGTTGGCATATGCCTGCGTGCGGGCCGTCCACAGCGCGAACAGGCGCTCGACGGCTTCCGGGTGCTTCCACCACTGCGGGCACCATGCTGGGCGCTTCTCGCTCCACACGTACTCGACGATCGAGCAGTGCTCGATCACCCAGTCCACGAACAGATCGTCTAATCGCGGCGTTCCTGAGGGCTCTGGGGGCGTCGCCTCGTTTGGTGGCGATTGCGGTGCGTGGACGCGGGAGTCGCCGTGGTCGGTCACTCGTCATCCGCCTTGCAGTCAGCTAGCAGACTGCAAGCAGCCGTCGTCGACGTGCGAGAGCGGCCCGTGATCAGCGACCGCATGCGAGTGTCGCGGAACCACGGCAACGCGTCCACGATCACCGGCCGGGTGTTCGAGTTGAACACCACCGCCCGCCACAGAGGCAGATTGGCCAGGTCATCGACCGAGAGGATCGGGATCCGCCTGGTGCTCGTTGACGTCGACGACCCACCCGTGTCCTGCATGGATCCGCTGTACGTCACCTCGTCGCGCTCCCCGATCAGACTCGACAGGCCGCGCAGGAAGTCCGGATCCATCGCGCCGCCTCCGAAGACGCGGGTCACCGCGGCACCCCAGATCGCTCCCCACCCGTTCTGCCCGAACGCTTCGACCGCCTGGTCCTTCGACTGGAAATAGGTGTTGATCGGCATGCCCAGCGAGCCGTAGAACGAGTAGACGAAAGGTAGCGCCGGCCACCGCACGATGTTGGCGCACTCGTCGAGCTCGATCACCAGCGGGACTGGGAGCCGGCCGCCTGAGCGCTGGGCGACCCGCTCGCCGGTCTTGCAGACGGCGCGGACCAGTGACGTCAGGATGGCACCGGCGGACCCGACGCCGTCTTTAGAGAGCAGCACTAGCACGTCCTCGGAGCGCACAAAGGCATCGACGTCGAACCGGCGCACCCCGTTCGCGGACGTCCACTCGAGCAGCTCGTCGTACGCGAGCGCGCCGGCCATGCGCTGCGATGTCGCGTAGACGCTCTGACGCGTCCGGTCGGCCCACTTCTCGATGCCCAGCAGTGTCTCCGCCGGCCCTCGCTTCCCGTGGCGGTTGAGGATCTCCACCACTGCGTCGGCATCCTGCTTCGTGATCCACCGATACACCCTGGACAGCGGCAGCTCATCGAGCGCGGCCGCGAGGAGGAAGTAGGCGAGCATGTCGCGGCCCGGCTCGTCGAACTGCGGATCCCCTCCGCGGTCGCCCTCCTTTCGCGTCGATGCCTCGAAGATCTCCGCGAGCTCGCGCGCGTCCTCCGTTGAGGCCACGTACTCAAGCGGGTTGAACACGAAGTCGGGACCCGCCTCGTGCCGGTAGATCCGGTTCGGGTCGAAGACGTACGCCTGGCCGCGCCCGCGGCGACCACGCAGGACCTGCCCCACGCCGTCGACCTTGTTGGACGTCATGATCACCGCCCCGGGCGCCTCGACGACATGGCGGACGACGACGCCCGATGTCTTCCCTCGACGGGTCCCGAACAGGTACACGCCCGTCTCCTCCCAGCCCTGGTAGATCCATGTCCGAGTACCGATGAGGCGGGCCACCTTTTGCCCAGGTCCTACGTGCGGTGCCGTCGGGTGCAGCCGCCGGGCCTCTGCAGACCGCGCACGTCGGCGCAGGATCGCGTTCTCGGGCGTCGCGGACATCAGCTTGATCGACGCCTTGTTACGCCGTCGCGCCGTTCGTCGCGCCGACCACATCAAAACGGCCGTGAACCCCGCCAGAGCGAAGACGACGAATACGATGGTCGCGATGGTGGCCGCCGTACCTGGCCACGGAGCACCACGGATGAACTCGATCCCGAGCTGCGCTGCGTTCCACGAGTACGCCTCCCCGATCCCGGCGAGCTCCGCGCCGATGTGGACACCGAGGAATACAGCACCGAGGAGCATCCCGATGAGTGCCCCCGTCAGCGCGTTCGCACGCGTCATCCCGTTCACGGGCAGTCCCTCTGTCTGTGCTCTGCGCCGGCCATCACGAGGTTCCAGATGCCGCGAGCTTCATCGGCTCATCACCCCACGGGTCGACCTGCACGTGGACGTGGTTGCAGGTGTCCGGGAACTGCGCCATCGGCAGGTCGAGCGCGTCATCGGCCGCCGCGCGGCACTGCGATTGGCCAGTGCCGGAGCCGTCGGCCATGATCGGCCCGAGCGTGCGGAGCAGCTTGATCGCGTTCGCATCGGCACCCGTGGTCGGAGTGCCATCGAAGGCATAGAAATCGACAGCGTGGCCACCCCCGTTTACGACGTGCGCGGACGCGTCGCCGGCGCCGGGCCGCTCACCGCTGCAGAGCCGATTCACGTCGGAGACCCCGACGGAGGAGAACGTCCGCGTCGCCACGGTGATGACCTGCAGGATGCGCGTGTCAACGCCGCAGTTCGGCATCACCTGCCCGTCGGCGATCGCCTGCACCTCCGAACGATGCGTCGCCGACAACCAGGTCACTTTGCCCTGGGCGGTGAGATCCATGATGTGCGCCGCCAGCGCTCGGGTATCTCCGGAGACACCCGCGGTGCACGCAGAGGACCCGCCGCTCAGCGCTCGGACCACCGCCGTCGCCGCAGGGAAGTACGGGGCGTAGTGGTCCGGGTCGGCGTTGCGCTGAACCGCGTGCGCGGCCGCCGTCGGAGTCAGCGTGCGCCAGTTCGGCACCCGCAGGAGGCGTTGGAAGAAGAACGTGGCCGCCTGCCGCGGGTCGATTCGCTGCGCGAGGGTGCCCCAGGTGTCCCGTTGCTGGAACAGGCCGCGCGAGTCCGGACCGACGACGTCGCCGTGATCGATGTTCGTCAGCGACGACTCCCCCATCGCCGTCATGACGCCCAAGGCCTGCCCCTGTGCGTCGACGCCCAGCGCAGCCCCCGCGTTCATGATCGCCGCAGCGTTCGCGAGCTGGTCACCGGAGTACCCGGCGACAGCGTCATGAGCTGACGCCGCCTCGGGATCCGCGGTGCTAACGCACGCGCCCTGCGCTGTCCCGCCTCCGGTGATCAGCACGACACCGCCGAACACGACGATGAGGATGCACGTCAGCACGAGCATCAAGCCCTTGCTCATGAGGGCTCCCGCTCACGCCTCGGCGTCATCGTGGGGCTCGGCGCCGGTGCCGGCCATGCCGGTGTCCGTGTTCGTGACCGCGGCCTCCCATCGCGAGCGGAGGTGGCGCATGTGCGTCTCGGGGTTCGAGCCGTACTTGAAGATGCAGTGCCCGGGACGGAGATTCATGAGCAGGTCCGCGGTGTCCGGTGCGAGGTTGAAGGTCTCCTGCACCCACCGCGCGTCCTCGGGGCGGTCCTGCCGGTAGGCGTAGATCGTCTGGGCCTCCTGGATCACCGTGTAGCCCTCGGACTCCTTGGGGATGTCGGTGCCCTTGTGCATGACGAACCAGTTCGAGATCCCCAGCGCCCGGGAGAGCTTCTGGTTCGACTTCACCAGGCGCGCCGACGGGCCGCCGATCATGTGCCAGCCCTCCTCGTAGACCACGTTCGTGATGAAGCCCCTCTCGCGGAGCAGCCGCCCGAGCAGCCACTGGTGCCCTACGGCCATGACGGTGGGGATGGCCGGACCGGCATCGGGCAGCTGCGAGACGTCGAACACGGTGAGCTTGCCCGCGAGGTCCACCTGCGCCGACGTCTCGCCATCGAAGACACCGGCATACGTCTCGAGCAGGTTCTCCAACCCGAACCGGATCGACAGACCCGCCTGATGGAAGCGCTCACCCGAGGCACCGGTCAGGCCCTCGTCGGCCGGCACCGTGCCGAGGTGCGGCATGAGGTCCGTCGTCGTGAACGACCGGGTCGACGTCTCGTGGTCGGCGTACATCTGCCGCAGCGCGAAGCGGGTCGCCTTCTCCTCCCACTCCGTCGCCGCCACGTCGTTCCGCGCGATGCGCGCCACAGCGTTGATGAGCTCCATCTGCCCCTGCAGCCCCGACCCCCGCATGATGAGCGGATCCAGCAGGTTGAGGCGCACCCCTCCCCCGGCCGGGTCGAAGCGCAGCGGTTCCGCGCCGAGGTGGTGCGCCATGCCCGTGTACTCGCCGGCGCCGCCCTCGTCCTTCTTGTCGAACACGACCGCTCGGCGATGCGCGAGCCCCAACGGACGGGCGACACCCACGGTCTTCGTCAGCGACGACTTCCCGTAGCCGACCGTGCCGAGGACGATCACGTTCGGCGAGGAGATGAGCCGCTCCGGCGCCGTGTTGTATGCCGTCGGGGCGTCGAAGGAGATCATCGACTGCGAGAGGTTGTCCCGGCCGTTGACGACGCCCTCGTCCCCCGTGGGGTTGCCGATGACTGCGGTGTTGAGGATCTCCGCCTGCTTCGTCGTCGTCGGCGACCCCGTCAGACGCGGGGCGTACCAGCCTCCACTCGCCGCTCGGGGCGAGAGCCTCAGCTGCCCGCCAGGCAGGTCGAAAGGCGCGACCTCGATGCCGGCGTCCGAGGACCCCGGGGTGGAGGCGTCAGTATCACGCGCAATCGTGGGCGGGGCGAGGAAGCGCAATCCGGGGACGTTCGCGTACCAGGGCGGTGTCGAGGGGGTGTTCGTGGTGCTGCTCATGAAAGGGCCTCCTTGTCGCCGCGACCTGCGAGTACGGACATGAGCCGCGCGCCCGCCGTCGAACGGTGCGGGCGTAGCCCCCGGCCGATCGGCCAGGTCGTGCCGGAGGCCGCCGCCTGGAAGGAGTCCTGCCAGTCGAGGCGATCGATGCCCAACCCCGTGTCGCACACGCTCTGCAACCGCCGCGACGCCTGTGCCAGCTCCTCCCGCGTCGGCGCCGTGATGGTGACGTATCCGATCCACGCGACCCCGTGATGATGCGACCCCGCCGCCAGATCCCGTCGACGCCGTTCCGCCGCTGAGAGGAGACCCTCGGACTCGTCCGACACCAATACACCCTTCTTCCTCTGCGCGTACAGGCCCGCCGCATCGCGCACGACGTCCTGCCGTGCGGCCGCCTTCGCCTCCGACGCCGGCACCAGGTCCAGATGGAAGGAGACCGAGCGGATGAAGCCCAGCTCGCGCCCGATCATGAGGTCCAAGGTCCACAGCGGCGACCGACCGGCACTGGCCAGATCCTCGCCATGGATGGCAGCGGTCCGATGCCACCAGGTCACCGCGGGTGCCGCCTCGACCGGATCCTCCTCACGAAGCACCGTCGGGTCATAGCCGCGATCGACGACGTGAGCGGAGTACTCGTCGTGGGAACCGATGCCTACGGCGAGCGGTGTGATGTGCCTGCTCGAGCGCATGTCGATCGGGATCGACGGGTTCTGCTGATGCATGATCAGCGCCGCCGTCTGCCGCGCCGTCAAGGGCGAGACCTGCCCCATCCGGGCCTCCCGCAGATCCCGCGCCGACGCGGCGATCTGCTCGGCCATGAGCTCACGCCAGCCATCGCGACCTGAACCGTACTTGGCCGCGGTCTCGAGGAACGCCGGCGTCAACGGCCAGGACAGCACCACGAAGTGCCGCTGCACCATCGCATCCGCCGCCGCCCGGCGCCGCACCTCCGCGTAGGAGGACTGCTGCGCGTCGTACAGAGCAAGCTCCTCCGAACCCGCCGCCGCGTCGCGGGGCTCGCGCATCCGGTCGTACCAGATGTCGTGCTTCGCCGTGTCCGGAGGAAGCACCCGCGTCAGCGTCTGCACGCCACGCACGAGCGACACCGGGGCGGCGCAATGCGCCAGGAACTTCCCCCACGAGGTCGCGGCCCTGTGCAGCGCACCGGCTGTCTCCATCCCGCGTAGCTGGCCGGAGACGGAGAACGCCACGGACAGGTACGACTCTTCGCCGACCGGCGCGTGCCAGGCGACGCCCGGCACGTTCGCGCCGTGCTGGAGCCACCCCATGCCGTCAGATCCATCTGGATTGGCACGCATCTGGCGCGCGGAGACCTCCGCGCGTCGCCGTTCGCGTCTGTCCGTGCTCTTCGCTGCAGCCTGGATCTGGTCCCACCTGGCCAGCGTGAAGGGGACGAACGTGTCCGTGCCCAAGCGTCTGCGCGCCGCCCAGCGCGATCGCTTGCGGCGGCGCTCCTGGATCGTGCCGTTGTGCGTCCGCTGCGTCACCAACATGGTGCCGCCGACCCCGAGCAGCCCGACGATCAAGGCAGGAACCCCACCGCCCAGGACCAGCCACAGCATCGCCCCGCCGATGGAGAGGGCCAGCCCGACGACGCGGGTCGGCGACTGCGTGCCTCCGAAGAAGGACCGATGCCCGGCCTCGCCGCCGACCCACCGGAGGTGCGGAGCCGTCCTCCGTCCCTCATCCACCGGTGGACTCCCGTCCGTACTGCTGCTCATGGTCCTCGACAGGACCGGCGGCCATGTCGGCGGTGGCGTTCGCTGCGCTCTGCGCCTTGTCGAACGCGAGCGCCGCGGCGGCCACCACCATCGTCGGTACGCCGACGACGGCCCCGACGCCCGTGGACGACTCCGCAGCGCCAGCCGCGACTGCGCCTTTTTCCGCAGCGGCCGCCGAGGCGCCCTCTGCGCCTGCGGCCGCGGCGCCGCCGCCGGCCGCTCCGGCGGGTTCCGCGGCAGCGTCGGTCAGCGCCGAGCTCGACTCCTCCTCGGTCCCACCCGCACTAGAGCCATCGTTCTCCTCGGGCGAGCTGGTCTTCTCAGGGGTGTACGAGCTACTGGTCTGATCGGATGCCAGGTCGCCGTCGTCATCCGAAGCGCTGTAGCGCTGGTCAGCTTCTTGCATCGATTTCGACCCGATGCTCGGACCGCTGTCCGCGCTGGCACCGCCCATCGGCAGGACCGGGGCGAACCGGAACAGCAACAGCGGAGACAGCCCCGAGATGAGGAGCGACAGCATCGACACGACGAGGGTGACTGTCTTGTCGAGGCTCGCCGAGCTCGAGAACACGTCCACGTTCGCGCCGACGAAGGAGAACGTGATGCCGAGCATGAAGAACAGCAGCGGATGGGAGGCGAGGATTCCAAGCCAGAGGAACGCGATCTTCGACCCGAACTTCCGCTTACGCGCGTCGACGATCCACACCCACCCCAGAGGGAAGAGCACGCCGGAGAAGTAGAGCCCGATGAGCTGCACGATCAAGACCAGCAGCGCCAGCAGGAGAGCGATGATCATGAAGAACATGAGGATCGTGCCGACGACGGCTCCTCCGACGATGCCGCTCGCATCTTCATCCCCGATCATCGTCGCGAACTTGCCCGCGATCGTGCCCTCCGTCGTGGAGAGCATCGTCTGGATGAGAGCGTCCGAGAGGGCGCCGAAGAACTGGACGATGAACCACGCCATGGCTGGTCCGAAGATCCCGCCGATGAGAAAGGCCGGGCCGTACTGCGTCAGCGTCTCCGCGAGCTCCTGACCCGACATGCGTCCGCGGGCCGTCTCGACGAACTGGGTGACGAGGATCACTACGAGCACGAAGATCGCGAGTCCGAAGGACAGGGCGTACGCCCTGAGGAACCAGTCCGCGCTCACATCCGGCAACGTCGCGTGCGTCAGCGCCGGGAGGACGTCGTTCGTGAGGCTCTTCGCGGACGCGACGAGCATTTTGTAAGTGTTGCCCGCGGGATCTGACCAGAAGTCAGCGATGCCGGTCGCCGTCCTCACCGCATCCGCGGTGCCGTTCACGGCGCCTGTTACCCCGTCGGCGACGTCCTTGACCCCGCAGATGAGGAAGTTCGCTGTGCATGACGGTACGCCGTCGCTGTCCATCAGGTGGGGCGATGCGAGGTTCATCAGCATCCGCCCGTGAAGCGTATAGCTCCGTTGGACACCTTGGCCTGATCGACTTGAGCACCTTCAAGTAGGTGCCATGCATCGTGCTCCCACACCATGGTCATGCCGATCGCGGCGACTTTGCTCGGGCTCAGAGCGCCGTCGATCACGTATCCCGTCGCGATGTCGACGGTCACCCGATCAGCTGAGGCATTGCTCTCGATCATCCAGACACCGTTGGTCGTGGAGAGGTGGAAAGGGCGTCCCGCTGATACGACGCCTCCCGTGATGTCCGGGACTTTGGCGTAGGAGCCGGCGAGATTTCGGAACGTCGGGTTGGCGTCATCCGCCATGACTGCCTGACTCACTGAGTTCAACTCCTCCGTCGGAGGGGCAGGGCTCTGCCAGACGAACCGGTAGAACGCCGTCGCGGCCTCTACTGCCCCATAGGGCGTGTGCGCCGCCTCCTTCTGCGCGGTCAAGACCACGGCTGCGTCACGATCCAAGCCGCCGAGACAACCCGTCGGTGGAACTCCGTCCTCATCGTCACCGACCCCAGTGTCAGCTGCAGCCGAGCTGGATGGCGGACCGTCCGTGGGCGTCGGTGAAAGCACGGTCGCGGCAGGAGCGTCGTGGTGTGAGAGGGCGAAGGCCACTCCCCCGCCAAGACCCAAGACTGCTACGAGACCGCCGACGAGGAGGGGCCAACGGGACCGACCGGTCGAGGAGTACATGCGGGGCATCAGCGGCTCCGCCTCAGCCCGCGAGGGACAGCGTCACCCCGACGATGACCGCAAGCGCAGCTAACCCCACAAGGGAGATGAACGCCGCCAGCGCCTTCGCCTTGCCCTGAGCGTGAGCCTGAGGATTCGGGTTGAGGTCCCCTGAGGCCCCCGCCATGGCTACCAGACCACGGATCAGATAGACGATCGCCACGATGATCGCGATCGCCCAGATGGCCGCGATGAGCTTCTGCCACAGCTCCGTGAACTGCTGCCCGCCGAAGGAGAAGTCCGGCACGATCCCGTCGATCGGGTTCTTGATCTGCGCAGCGAGGATGAGATGACGCATGGTCAGGCCTTCCGGGTGAGGTCGGATGCAGGGGCGACGGCCTCCTGCAGGATGCGGACGACCGCCGCCGCGGCCGCCGCGAAAGCGTCGCGGGTGGACGGCGCGAGCGAACCCAGGGTGAGTTGGCCGCGCTCGGCGATGTGCGCGTCGTATGGGATCTCGAACAGCGCCTGCACGCCCGCCTCGCGGAGGAGCCGCGCAACCTCGTCTCGGACGACATCGCTCTCAGGGCGGCCGTCGGTGAGCCGGATGGCGATCACCCGCTGTGCGAGCTCGGTCGCGTGGCCGCCGTCCTCACGCAGCTCCTCGAGGAGCTGGATCGCCTCCAACACCGAGTCGCCGGCGTTCAGCACCGGGATCACCAGGACGTCCGCGACAGACACGGCACCACGGAACGCCGACGAGGTCGGCTGGTTCCCGGTGTCCATCACGCGGATGCCGTAGAACTCGTCAATGACGCGCGACACCGCGACGACGGCCTCGCCTGTCAGGCGCTCCCGCCGGCCCGTGGATCCGATCACGTTCGCGAACGAGGTCTGCGGAGCCGTGTACCCGGTGAGCTGCCCCGCCGTGCGGATCGTGTCCACGTCGCGCACTAGCTCCCCCACGCCAAGACGCGGGGCGCCCTCGGCGCGGTAGCTCAAGGCCCCAGGGTCGTCGGAGAACTCGACGATCGCCGTCGAGCCTCCGCGGATCGACGCGATGATGCCACCGAGCAAGAGCGCTGTCGGCGTCTTGCCCGTCCCGCCTTTCGGGTTGCCGATCAAGACTGACACCGCTCGGGTCCAGGTCGCCTGACGGATCGTCATCTCATCCCGTGAGCGTCGCTCTTCCCCGTCCGCCGCCGCGGCTACATGCGCTGCCTCGCGTGCGCCTGGCGCTACCGGCAGGCCCAGTCCCGCCAGCAACCCGCGGAGGCCCATCGTCGCCCGACGCGGAGCTGCCGGAGTCGAGGCCGGCACGACGCCGCCGAACAGCACGGACGTGGATCGGTCGATAGGGCCGTGGGACAGATGGTCGCCAGCGCCAGCTTCTGTCGATCTCGGAGCGCCGGAGTCGCCACGGGGGCCTGTTGTCGGCGGCGTTTCCAAGGGGGCAGCTTCGACCCGTGGGGAGGTGTCTTCCTCGACGTAATCGCTCGCCCGGGATGCAGCCCCGAAGGCCTCCCCCGCCGGTACGCGTGATGCTTCGCTCACCCTCGACTCCTCCCCCAACGGTCATCAGCACGACTGCACAACGCGCAGACAGTCCACCGAAGACGTGACGCGCGGTGCACGCCGCGCCCTCAGGCGGGGGCACGTTAGCGATTCGTGTGGCTGGAGGAATGAAGTTGTACACGGACCACCATCGGGCGGCGGCTCTCGGCGGCGAGGGGCGTGGCGTTGCGCGAGCGGGACGGTGGCTGCGGCCGCGCGACTACGACTGCTGGGCGGGTGTTGGGCGCCGGCGGCTCGGTAACGGCACGAGCTTCACTGCCCCTTAGGCGGTGCCTCCGGGACTCGGCGTCCTAGAGGGCGCCAGTCAACGCCATCGTCAAGGCCTTCAGCATCTCGTCGACGCGCTCCTGCTGCACGACGTAGCGGCGCGGCTTCCGGTCCGGCTCCGAGCGCGGAGGGTCCAGCGTCACGACTCCGAGCTCCTCGAGCACGTCCAGGTTCTTCGCGACCATGGAGCTCGACAGCTCCATCTCACGCGCCAGCTCCGGGCGCGTCTTCGGCCCATGAGCCAGTAGGTGGCGGATCAGACCCACTCGCACGCGGCTGCCCAGGGCGTCGACGCTGATGCCGACTTCGGCGGGCAGGGGCGGGTCGACGCGTTTGGGCACCTCGCGAGTGTGGCCAAGTCGTGCGCACCTAGCATCTACTGGTCTATAAAGTACCAATAGACGAGGAGGGTCCATGCGGGTTCGGATGCACGGGACGATCATCGACGGGCCAATGCTCGCGGACACGGAGGGCGGCCCGCTCACGGCGACCTTCACCTACGCGGACACCGCCGGCCAGGACTTGTCGCCACTTCCCCAGGCGTGCTGCGAAGTCATCTGCCGCGGATCACTGGCCGTCGCGGTCCTGCTCGACTTCCGCGCCGGCGCGGACGTCCGCATCGACGGAGAGCTCCGGCTGCGCCGTCCGCCGCGCACCGGGGAGGATGAGGATCTCGTGCTCGCCACAGTCGACGCGCGCAGCGTGTCATCGGAGATGCCGCGTGTCGCGCGACTCGGATCAGACACGCCGCCGAAGTGACCTGTTTCTGAATCAGGCCACCACTACTGTCCGAGACATGGCTGCACAGCGACACCACGGAGGACGACCCGCGAAGGGCGACCGTCAGGCGCTCCTCTCCCGGGTCCCCGCGCCCCTCGGCGAGGCCGTCAAGGCCCAAGCCGACATGCGCGGCATGAGCGTCAGCGACTACATCGCTGCACTGCTCGCCCAGAACCTCGGCATGCCCGAGCTCGTCGCCAACCCTCCCGCAGTCATCCCCACACGTCAGGAGCTGCCCATCGCGGACGTCGCCTAAAACGAAGGAGCCCGCCGCTTCCGCGACGGGCTCCTGCACGTGTTGTAGCTCTCACCCTCACTGCTTGCCGGCGCCGAGGTTCGAGCTAATCCAGATCAACCAGCCTTCACAGGAGGTCTCTCTATGTCCGCGAGCATAACCCACGAGCTTCGGGTTGTCGCCGTACACGCCACGGAATCTGCCTACGGATCCGGCGACACGGCCACCCGCCTGCGACTTAGTGGACCCCTTAGTCGCCAGGCTTGCGACATGACGAGCATTCACGCCGGCACCCGACGCAACCGACGTCCCACCGGCGAGATCGCCGTCCCCCGCAAGATCCGACTGGCGCCCGAGACCGAGGCCGCCTTCCAGGCCGCCGCCGAAGCCTCCGGCAACCTCTCGATGTCGCTCTACCTCGAGCGACTCGCAGCACAGCTGCGTACCGACTTGGGAGCACTGCCCGTGCTCTCCCCCGCGACCGCTTCCGAGGAGGCCACCCCGACGACCAGTTAACGAATGAGAGCCCGTCGCTACCAACGACGGGCTCTCGAAGATTCGTAGCTCTGACCCACCTACCGGCTACCAACCACGGGTCCGAGCTCCAGCACATACCTACCGGCTACCAACCGGGGCTCTGCCATACCTCCAGAGGAGATGTCGCCATAGTAGCTTCATCGCGCCCGCAAGCGCCAGAACCACGACCTGAGACGACCATCGGCGTGTCGCCGTCCGTCGACTCCGCGTGGGAACTGACGCGCCGCCTGAGTCCACGCGACCAGGTGCGCGCGATGATCCGTGACGCCTACGGCCGCCTCGACAGCAACAGCTACCCGCGCCTGCACCCGCTCGGGCCGGACGCGCCCATGACGCCGTGGGCCATCCGACTCGCAGATTCCGCGGGCCGATACAGGCTCCTCTGCTTCGACTTCGACGGTAAGGACAGCACCGGCGTCGTCCCCGAGCTCATGGAGCAAGCCCAGGACCAGGCGGCCGTGCTCTCCCGCACCCTCGACGAGATCGCGATCCCACACGTCCTCTGCCGCTCCTCCGGCGCCGGCGGCCGCCACGTCTGGATCGCCGTCAACGGCGGCGCCGAGGCGGCCCAGGTCGGCGCCTTGGCCACGGCCGCGCGCGCGAACTTCTCCACCCTCGACCACGGCATGCTCCGCAACCCCGCCGAGGGCGCCGCCCGTCCCCCGCTGTCGCCCCACCGCGACGGCACCAGCTCGCGCGTTCTCACCGGCGACATCACCGCACTCCTGGCCCCGTCGACGACGACGGCCGACCTCGACGCGCTCACCGCGCTACTCACCGACCGCATGCCCGCCACCCGCGCCGCCGACAGCACCCCCTCCGGACCCGTCGACACTCGGCACCAGGCGCACCGGCCCCTCAGCAAGGCCGGCACCGCCCACATGGCCACCATCGGCGGAGGTGGCAACCCCTCCTGGACCGGCTTCATGTGCCTCCTCGCCGCCGCCAATGCCGGCTGGACGCTGACCGACGTCCAGCACGCCGCCCGCACCGCTCCCGGCATGGAGCACTACCGCACCAAGAACACCGGCCGCGGCACCCGCAAGGCCCGCACCAGCCAGGAAGCCGCCGAACGCCTCGAGCGGCAGTGGGCCAAGGCCCAGCAGTACGCCGCCGTCCAGCGCCCGCTCCCCCGCCGCGAACCCCAGGACCTCACGGAGCTGCAGGCCATCGTCGCCGACGTCGACGCCATCCTCACCTCCTTCCGCGTCACCCCTGGCCGATGGGGCCGCAGCGAAGCCGACGCCTCCCGCCGCTCGATCCTCACCGCCCTCACCTACCTCACCCTCCAGACCGGCAAGCGCACCATCGCCGCCTCCATCCGCGACCTCGCCCTCATGACCGGCCTCGGCCGCACCACCGCAGCAGACGCCCTCCGCGTCCTCGCCGACGCCGGCTTCATCACCCGCGTCTCCCCCACCGACGGCGGCAATGCCGCCGAATGGCGAGTGACCTGGCGACTTTCCACAGACAGAAGCTCGGTCCGGTCACAACCACTCCATAACCCCGCCGCCCCCGCTGAACTCTTCGCCCATCGCGCCGAACTCGTCAGCGTCCTCGAGCACGAACTCACCGACCAGAGACACGACCTGTTCACACGCAGCGGCCTCGGACACCTCGCCGGCCGGCTCTACGCCACCCTCGGGCAGCACGACGCCCTCACCGTCGACAGCGCAGCACGCCTACTCGGAGTCAGTACCCGCCATACCGCCACGATCCTCAGCCGGCTCCGCCGCCACCGGCTCATCAAGACCCATGTCAACGGGTGGGCACGAGCCGTACGAGATCTCCGGGATACGGCCGCACGAACCCTCGACATCTTCGGTTACCTAGATGACCGTACTCGCCGGTATCAGGCGGAGCGCGAGGTCTGGGCCTGGTGGAACGCAGAACTCATCACCATGCACACCAACCCCCGATCGCGACCCCGACGGCCCGCAGCATCCAGCCGCCCGCTCTTTGCGGCTCCCTCTTCCGGTGAACGTGTCTGGCCCCGCTATCCCCGGACGCGCACCCTCGCCGACCATCGATCCGCCCGACGTCTTGTACTCGACGGCTCCCTCAATCCCGAGGCGCGATGGCAATATCTCGGTGAGGCGGCTTGAGGCACACCAGCGACCCTCATCGAGCCCGGCTGTCGTACAGCGGCACTCATGATGTACCTGCGGCGTGACGGCTATGACCACGGGGTTGGATGGTCAAGGCCTTGCGTGCGATGCCTCGTGCTAGCACTAGTGAAGTGCTTGCAGTATGCAATCACCGCATACCTGACGGCAGCCGTAGGTTCCAGCATTAGACCCGTCCCTTGCACACTGCTTGCATACAGCTAGTGGAAGCCACGGTGAGGCAGCGTGATGAGGTGTCCGAGATCGGGCACCTCCCTGTACGGCAGGTGATGGCAGTCGGTAGTGACAAGGTTCGACGGGCTGCGCTGCCACTCCCCCAGCGCGCCGATGCCAACGGCCGCTCGGGCCATTGAGCGGCAAAGCCACCTACGAGGCGGCGGCTGCTGATCGAGACCCAGACCGACGAGATCATTCCCAATTCGTTGCGCTATGCAAGTGCTAGCTATGTGCAAGCTGATTGCAAGCCGCGAGTTCACATGCCGCGGAGATGCGGGCATGGGTGCTCCAAAATGGAGCGGTTGCGGGAGATCTAGGCGGAGGGGAACATGTGGCGGCGAAAGGATGCAAATTGCTAGACCGCCCTGCATTCCTATCAGCCGTAGCGCTATGCAACTGCTAGCACTTGCATAGCAGTGTCTCGAAGATGGCGACTTGGGGCAGGTCGGTCTGGACACACCGCCTCCAGGCACCTCTCACACTTGCACGAGCTAGTACTATGACACTGCTAGCAGCCTGCTAGTGCTATGCAAGGGCTACAGAGGGGAACGCCTCGACATGATTCTTCTGGTCGGCAGTCAAAAGGGCGGCGCAGGGAAGTCGACGATCGCGACCAACCTCGCGGCCGAGTACGCCCGACAGGGGAGTGACGTGGTCCTCGTCGACGCCGACGTACAGCGCTCCTCCGCTCGATGGCACGCAGACCGCGAAGCCGCCGGCCTGACACCCGCCATCGCCTGCATCGAGAAGCTCGGCAACATCAGCGGCACCCTCAACGACCTCAACAGCAGGTACGGGGTCGTCATCGTCGACGTCGCAGGCAAGGACAGCAAGGAAATGCGCACCGGCATGGTCGTGGCGCACAAGATGATCGTTACGGTCCGGCCGTCCCAGTTCGATCTCGACACCCTGCCGCACATGAGCGAGCTCGTCGAACAGGCACGGGACCTCAACCCGGGGCTCGACGTCCGCAGTCTCCTGACACAGGTCCCCACCAACCCCGGCGTCACCGAACGAGCCGACTCCGAGGACTACCTCTCGGACTACCCGGACCTTCGACCCCTGCAGACCGTCGTCTTCGAACGGAAGGCCTACCGGGACGTCATCGGCGAGGGACGCGGTGTCGTCGAGTGGAGCAACCCCAAGGCACGTGCCGAGATCCAGGAACTCGCAGCGGAGGTGACGGCGTAATGGCCATCAAGAAGAGGACCCAGCAGGAACGTGACCGCGAGGCCCGCATCGAAGCATTCGGTGCCGCCGCCGAGGCGCGCAGCAATGAGCCCGCGCCCGCGCCGGAACCAGCGGCACCCTCAGCCGTGCCGTCCGGTGACCGCCAACCTGCGCCGGCTGTGGGGGAGCAGCGCTCTTGGCCTAAGAACGCCCTCATCCGCTACCCGAACGAGGACCTCCCGAAACTCCTCGCCGAGGTCGCCGCCCTCGAAGAGCGCACGCACCACGCCACCACGCTGCGAGCGTTGCGCCGAGGGCTCGAGGTCCTCCGTGATGAGCACCTCAGTCGCTGAGCCTCTGCGCCTGCTATCGGAGTGCTAGCAATCTGCTAGTAAATGCTCATGGAAGGTGTGCGTGCCGGGGACCGCGGACTGGGCAGGTGTCTTCTGCATGAGGTGATGGTCGGGCAATGGCGGCGCAGCTGAGCCTGAGGGCTTGTGTGCATGGCCGGGGGAGTGGTGGAAGTCGGAATGCTCATTTCGAAGATGCCTGTCCTCGGAGGGTGCATCCGCCGGTTGACGCGCATAGCTGCAACTCGCGGCTGGCGGACTGCGTCGCGGACCAGTCGGGATGCTTTCCGATGGCCGTACAGATCTCGCGAATGCAGATGGCTAGCACTCTGCTAGTCCGTGAGCACTTGCACTGATCGTGCGCTGGAGCGATGGGGCCGATCTCCCGATGTATCCCCATCTCTGTCAAGATCTGACAGACCAGGAGAGACAAGGGGAGATCCAATATGGACGGCACGACGAATCCCTACGCACCCGGCGCCGGCGCCCGACCACCAGCGCTGGTCGGCCGGGATGCGGAGCTCGAGGCATGGCACGTCTCGGTCGCACGGGCAGCCGCTGGTCGCGCCCCACGCTCTCTCGTCCTCTACGGGCTCCGGGGCGTCGGCAAGACCGTCCTGCTGAGCCAGATGTCCGCCGAGGCCGAAGCATCCGGGTGGATCGTCGCCCAGATCGAAGCAGCTGCCGGAACATCCATGCGCGGGGCGCTCTCCTCGACCCTCCAGAGTCACGTCGCCCGCATCGCTCGGCGCAACCGCAAACGATCCTTCCTCCGTGCTCTGAAGACCGCCCTGTCCTTCTCCGCCCGCGTGGACACGGACGGCACCACCACGTTCGGGCTCACACTCGACGACATCGAGGCTGAGCTCGCCGACTCGGGCAACATCGAACTCGATCTCACCACGGTCGTCGACGGGATTGTCGATGCCGTGCACGACGAGGGGGTCGGACTCGCGATCCTCATCGACGAGGCACAGGACCTCACCGCGGACGAGCTCGTCGCTATCTGCACCGTCGCCCACCGCGCATCCCAACGACAGCGCCCGGTCCTCTTCGTCCTCGCCGGACTGCCCAGCCTCCCCACCCGCCTCGCCGAGGCCAAGTCCTACTCCGAGCGCCTGTTCCAGTACCGCCACATCCGCGAGCTCGAGTCCGAAGCCGCTGCCGCTGCGCTCACAGTGCCCGCCGGCGACGAAGGCATCACATGGACCGACGACGCCATCGACCTCGTGGTGACGCTCACCGGCGGGTACCCGTACTTCCTCCAGGAGTACGGGTCCGAAGCATGGCTCGAGGCTGCATCATCGCCGATCTCCCGCGACGATGCGCAGAACGGCGCGGGACTCGCCCTCCGCCACCTCGACGACGGCTTCTACCGAACCCGATGGGACCGGGCCACGCCGCTCGAGAAGGAGTACCTCCGCGCCATGGCGACCGACGGCGACACCGGATCCCGGACCGCCGACGTGGCACGTCGCCTCGACCGCACCACCCAACGCCTCAGCAAGATCCGCCAGAACCTCACGGACAAGGGCATCATCTACGCACCCGAACACGGGCGCATCGCCTTCACCGTGCCCTGGATGTCCGCCTTCATCGAACGCCAGCCGACCTGACATCCGCGGGAGCGCTGAGTGGGGGAGTGGGCCGGCACGAGGGAGAGCGCCGCTTCTCCAAGTCGATCAGCTAGCCACAGAGAACGTCGTCTTCGGGGGTGGCCGATTGTCCAACGACCTGCTCGACTACGCGACCTCGCAGCTACTCGACTACGCGACCTCGCAGCTACTCGGCGATCGACCGTCGGACTCAGCGAGACGCGTCGCACGCTGCCGGGCGGCGAAGGTCACAAGTCGGTCGCCGTTCTGCATCATCTACGCCATGGCGGAGTCTAGAGACTCCTCAGGGCGGACCCAGACGCGCTGATCACGGCATTGCGGGCATCGGTGTAGATCTCGAACGTGAACGGATCGCTTAACTCACCGTAGTGACGGATCACGTACCCGAGCATGGGGCGATCGTCGACCTGCACCCGTCAGCAGCCGACCTCGAGATGCGCGAAAGGGTACTCCCCGACGCTTTCGATGAGTCGGTCGATGCGGGTGACGGTGTTCTTCACGTCGCTCACGGTTGATCTGCTTTGTCGATGCAGGAGCATCCGTCCCCGCTCGTCGGCGAGTGTACGAGCGCACACCGACACAGGGCGCCGCTAGCGGTGGGGGACCGGGGCTACCGATCCCGGAGCGGAACAACCAGATGCGCGGACATCCTCCCGCGCACCCCCACCTTGCACGCTGACCTCGTGTCCGTTGTCATGGAGCCAGGTGCGCGCCGCGCGGGCGTCGCTGAGCTCGGACGCGCTGGACGCCAGGGTCCCGCAGATGGAGTTCTGGGTCCCGGAGCATGAGGCCCCCGGGCTCGCGACCGCCATCCGATCCGACTTGGTGGCGGCCGTACCCGACGGCGTCCAGGTCGACGTGGGCGGCACGATCGCGGGGTCTTCTCCTACGATCCGCTCGGGTCCATCAAGATCCTCGTCGGCGCCGTTGCCGGGCTGGTGATGCTCCTCGGGGCGCTCAGCCTCGTGAACCTCTCGCTCGTGACCGTGCAGCAGCGGATCCGCGTGATCGGGGTGCGCCGCAGCTTCGGCGCGAGCGCGGGTCGGATCTTCTTCGCTGTGATGATGGAGAGCATCTTCGCCACGGTCGCGGCAGGTGTGATCGGCGTCGTGGTCGCCGTGGCCGTCGTGAAGAACCCGGTGATCCTCTCCTTTCTCGCCTCGGGCGTCACCGACTTCCCGCCGTTCGTGCTCTCCGCGGCGTTCCTCGGGCTCGGGGCGTAGTCCCGCGACCGGGGGGTGACTATCAGTCCCCCGCGAGGGGAGGGTCGTAGCGCGCCGCCGATCCCTGATCCATGCCGTCCAGGGCCGCCATGTCGGCCGCGCTGAGGGTCGCGTCGAGAGCCCGGAGGTTCTGTCGCAGGCGATCCTCAGACGCGGACTTCGGGATGACGATCAGCCCGTGGGCGAGGTGCCACCGCAGGATCACCTGGGCGGGCGTGCTCACGCTGCGCTCGGCGATGTCGAGGACGACGGGGTGCTGGAGTAGGTCCAGCGAGGGTCCGAGCGGAGACCAAGACTCGACGGCGATGCCTCGGGCGGCGGTGGCCGCGCGCAGCTCCCGGTGGGCGACGACGGGGTTGACCTCGATCTGGTTCACCGCCGGCGTGACCCCGGTGCTCTGGATGATCCGGTCGAGGTGCTCCGGGCGGAAGTTCGAGACGCCGATGCTCCGCGCCTTCCCCTCGCGCTGGAGCTCGATGAGCGTCTCCCACGTCTCGACGTACTGGTCCTGCGACGGCATCGGCCAGTGGATGAGGGCGAGCTCCACGTGGTCGTCCCCGAGACGCCTCAGCGACTCCTCGAGCGCGCGGCGGGTCCTCCTGCGACCGTGGTCGTCGTTGCCGATCTTGGTCGTGATGAACAGCTCGGCGCGCGGTAGGCCGCAGCGGCGGACGCCCTCGCCCACCCCCCGCTCGTTGCCGTAGATCGCGGCCGTGTCGATGTGCCGGTACCCGACCTCGACCGCCGTGACGACCACCTCACGGACCTCGTCGTCCGTGAGCGGGTAGGTCCCGAGTCCGATCTGCGGGATGGTGCGTCCGTCGTTCAACGCGAGGTCGGGTGTGTCCATGGGTGCATCTCCGTGTCATCCGGTGGTCGGTCGAGGAAGGGGTCGTGGCTGCCGCCGCGCGTGGGTCGCCTTACAGGCGGTGGGGGCCGCGTTGCGAGGCTGTCTCGCAGGGCGCCGCCCTGATGAGGGTCCTGACATTAGACGAGCCCCGTCCGTCGCACCGCGGGCTGTCCACCAGCGCCTCGCGGCACATCGACGCAATCGGCTCATCGCGACCAGGTGATTACCGTGCCGCCGAGTTCTCGCGGAGCCGTCGCGACGGCTACCCCAGTCCGACGACGCGCAGCGCATCCCGGGTCAGCGACTCGAGATCCCCCGCGTCCTCCGACACCCAGGTCTCGAGCACCATCGTGAGCACGCCCGTGATCGCCGCGGCTCGAGCGCGGGCGTGCAGAGGGGACTGCTCAGGGGAGCGGTCGCGGATGACGTCGACGAGATCGTCCTGCGCCTCCCGCCCGGCGGCGAGCCATGCCGCGCGGAGCGCCGGCGTCTCGATCACGATCCGCAGCTCCCGGCGCCTCGATGAATTCGTCGTCGCGGCGACGAACGCCGCGACGACGGCGTCGACGAGGGGCAGGTCGGCGTGGCCCTTCACAGCGGACACCAGCTCCGACGGCCCGGATGCGAGGTGCGACGTCAGGACCTCGTCCTTGGCGGAGCAGTGCCGGTAGAAGGTGCGCAGGGAGATCCCCGCGGCGTCGGCGATCTGCTCGACGGTGGTGTCCGCGTAGCCCTGGCTCTCGAACAGCTCGAGGGCCGCGTCGGCGATCTCCTGCAGGGTGGCGTCGCGTCGACGCGTGCGCAGCGGTATCCGCGCTCCGCGATCCACCGCGCCCGTCTCCGCTGCCATTGGTCCAGTATCCCGAATGCCAGGTGACACACACGCGCAAAGTGGCACACTGTGTCGCGTACCTGGATGTCCTGGGTCTCGAAGGAGAGAAGCATGTCTGAAGTGTCATTCGCCGGCCGTGTCGCGATCGTCACCGGAGCGGGAGGAGGCCTCGGGCGTGCTCACGCGCTGGAGCTCGCCCGTCGCGGCGCCAAGGTCGTCGTCAACGACCTCGGCGGCGACATCAGCGGGAGCAACGGCGGCACCGCCATGGCCGACGACGTCGTCGAGGAGATCCGGGCCGCGGGCGGCGAAGCGGCCGCGAACTACGACTCGGTCGTGACCCCCGAGGGCGGCCGCGGCATCGTGCAGACCGCGATCGACGCGTTCGGCAAGGTCGACATCCTCATCAACAACGCGGGGAACATCCGCAACGCCGCGTTCGCCGACCTCACCCCCGAAGCTATCGACGCGCTTCTGGCCGTGCACGTGAAGGGCGCGTTCTCCGTGACCCAGCCGGCCTTCGCGAACATGCGGGAGAACGGGTACGGCCGCATCGTGTTCACCTCGTCCGCAGCCGGCCTCTTCGGCTCCATCCACCAGGCGAACTACGCCGCCGCCAAGGGCGGGGTCTTCGGCCTCGCCAACGTCGTCGCCCTCGAGGGGGCCCCGCACGGCATCCTGACGAACACGATCCTCCCGGCCGCGCTCAGCCGGATGTCCGCCGACATGGCACCCGAGCAGTTCGTCGGCATGCCGACGACCCCCGCGCACGGGGAACCGGAGATGATCACCGCGATGGTGGCCTACCCACCAGAGACGTTGTCAACGCTGCTCTTCGATACGGACCCTTGTCCAGATCTCAGCGGCAAGCCTGGGGTCGATGCCCTTTGAACTCGACCTGGGGGCTCTCCCTTGTCGATGCCGCCCGCCAATGATGCGACTAGCGGAACGCTCGAGCTCACCGCGGTCACTCAAACGGAAGGGATGCCGGATGCATCGTGGTACGGCTGCCGCCCACACGACGAGGCATCGGGAGTTGTTGTTGTTGTCGTCGACGTGGTCACGTGCTCTGGTCCTACCTGTCGAGCACGATCTCATCCGAGCGGCTTGCCCCGGCCTCCGGTACTGCGTGCGGGAACCCGGCGATGACCGTCTGGAGCAGCTGACGCTGACCGGGAGAGAGCCCAACGAGCTCCGTGACCCGCTGGCGGATGTCCTGCAGATCCGGCAGGAGCGCTAAGCCCGAATCGGTGAGACTCACGGCGAGACGACGCCCATCCGGTGTCGCTCGCGCCCGACTGACGTAGCCGAGCGACTCGAGGCGCTTCACGATCGGTGTCATGGTGCCCGGCGTCAGCGCCAGCAGCTGCCCGATCTCCGTCACCGCTCGAGGTTGACCGAGCTCCAGGACCAGGAGCACGAGGAACTGCGGATGGGTCAGGCGCAGCGGCGTGAGGTGCGGTCGATACAGGCTGACGACGAGGCGGGCGACGGCGGGCAGGAGCGCACCTGTCTGCGACCAGAGGAGTTCTTGGGATCGCCGGCTCATGCTCGCTGTCCCCGCCCGTCGGGTCCCGCGTCACCCACAGGCGCGAGCGGGGTACGCGGCCGTCAGCCTGGCGCCGGCGGCCGTCGCAGTGAGTGAGCCCGCAGCGACGGCGGTGGCGCGCGTCGTGAAGGCGTGCGTGGCGTTCCCCGCAGGAGCCGCCGTCAGCGTCGGCGAAGAGCCCCACGCCGAACCGATCACGACCGACAGCGGCGAGGTGCCGGTGTTCCGCACCACGCCGGTCACGACGACCTTGCCCGCCACGCACCGCGTCGAGGCCGTGAGCGAGGCGGTCGCTGCGGTCACGACCGTCGCGGTCACGCGCACCGCCGTGGAGCTGGAGAGGACGCGACCCGACGCGTCGTAGGCCGTCGAACCTCCTACCCCGATCCACTGGTTGTCGTTCGCGCCGACTGTGCGCACGAACCCGGTGACGGGGTAGCGGCCGGGCGCCGTGCCCACCGCGGAGGTGTCCCAGGTCACCGGCTGCGAGGCGGTGCCGCGCCCGTAGGCGAGCACGACGTCGGTGCGCGCGGGCAGGGCGCTGATCGACCCGACCTCGCCCAGGTCGGACCGCACGGCGGACGCGGCGTCCGCGGCGCGCACATCGGCGTACTGGCCAGCGGTCAGGGAGACGATGCCACCGTGCTTTGTTGACGGCGCGAGCGAGAAGCCGGGGTCGACCAGCTGCGTCCAGCCGGCGTCGAGGTCGTTCGTGACCATCGGGCGGTAGCCGGCGGCGGGGATGACGTCGACGTAGAGGTACCAGCGATCGGCGCCGTGGTCCTTGAACACTGCCGGACCCTCCACACCGCTCGGATTTCCGCCGGACCAGACGGCGCCGATCCGATCCTGCAGCTGCGTCCACTTCGTCGTCGCGAGCCACCACTGCGTCGCCGTCGTCGACTCCATGTAGATGCCGCGGCCGGTGCCGTTGTCCTTCGAGATGCGGTAGGTCGTCCCGCCGTCCTGGATCATCGTCGTGTCGATCACGTCGGCTCCGGTGTCGATGAACGTGCCGCCGTAGGAGTAGGTGGCCTGCGTGAAGTCGGTGGTCGCGCCCCACAGCACCCGGGACGCGCCCGAGCCCGGTGCGTGCCCGGCGTCCGGGTAGACGGTCGAGGACCAGTAGACGACGAACGCGCCCTTGCCCGCGCCGGCGTAGTCGGGCACCCAGGTCGCCTCGGGAGCCCACATCATGCCGGCCTCGAGGGTCTTCTTCCCGGCGGCGTCGAGCGCCACGTCGAACTGGCGCACGTCGCTCCAGGACACCAGGTCGGTCGACTCCCAGACGTTCATCTTGGTGCTGCCCTGGGTGGTCCAGTAGCACCAGGTGGTGCAGGAGCCCGTGCCGCGGTCGCCGCCGAAGACCCGCAGGTCGGTGGCGATGATGTAGTACTTCTTCGTCTGCGGGTTGTAGGTGAGGTACGGGTCGCGGACGCCGGTCGTCCCGAGGTCGGACGCGAGGATGGCCTTGCCGCCGTTCAGCGGGTCCCACTTCTCGGGGTCGTCGCCGCGGGAGACGTCGAGGTAGATCTTCTCGGCGTAGCCCTGAGCGTCCTCGACGAAGTGCACCATCATGTAGCCGTACGGGGTGTCGACGCCGACCTGCGGCTCGACGGTGACCGCGACCTGGCGCGACTGCGCGACGCCTCGGATCGACGCGGTCGCCGTGAGCGTGGAGCTCCGCGCCGCCTGACCGGCGGCCGGGCGATCGGCCGTGAGCGTGCGGCCGTCGGCGGCGATGCGCAGCGTCGGGTCGCTCGAGGCCCAGGTGACGGCTCCGCCGTAGTCGGGGAGGTTCGTCGTCGAGTCGTCGACCGTCACGGCCGCGACCCCGGACAGCACGGCGGAGGTCGCCGCCGTGAAGGACGATGCGTGCAGCTTCGCGTCGACGTTCGACACGGCCGCGACCTCGTCCCCGGTGAGCGCGCGGTCGTACACGCGGAACGTCGACACCTCGCCCGCGTAGAAGGGGTCGGGATACGGTGCCCGGCCGATGGTGTTCAGCGACTGGTCGGCCACCGACGACGGCCGGAGGGCGGTCGGAGCGGAGGCGACGCGCGCGCCGTCGACGAAGAACGAGATGGTCCCCGCGCCGGCGTCGATCACCGAGGTGAGGCTGTACCAGCGGTCGGCGGAGATCCCGGAGGCGCTGCGGGCGTTGTTCTCGCCGTTCCCGCCCGTGGTGGTGATCGCGGTGCGCACCTTGTCGCGCACGGAGGCGAACCAGTACTGCGAGGTGCTGTCGCTGCCGATGTTCCAGAGGAAGTGGAAGGTGTCCAGCATCGACGCGTCCGCGCGGGTCTCGATCGTCACCGTCCCGGACGTCTTCCCGGTCAGCAGGTCGTCGGGCAGCTCGACCCACGGTGCGGCGCTGGACTTCGCGCCGCCCGTGAGACGCAGCGACGTCCCCGTCCAGAGAGCGTCGCTCCCGTTCACGACGCGGGCGGCACCCACGGCGCCACCGGCGGCGTTCGGCACCGACGTGCCGCTCGCCTGCGTGAAGCGGTAGTCGGCGAGGAGACCCGAGGTCGGGACGACGGGCTCCGCGGCCGTGGCGACGGCGGGGGCGACGAGCCCCGAGGCCAGCACCGCCCCGAGGCCGATCGCGGCGACCGCGGCCCGCAGCGGGGATCGACGGATGGGGTGGCTGGCCGGTTCAGGCCGCATCGCGCGCCGGCGTGCACCGGAGAGAGCGGTGCTCCACCGCGGGGGGATTCTCATGGGAGGTCCTTCGTGTGCGAGGCGAGACGACGGCGCTGCCGGCCGTGATCCGTCGGGGGTCGATGTCGGGGGGGAGGGAGGACGGGTGGACGGGGTGCGGGGCGGACCTTCCGGTCAGCCCCGCACCCCGTCAGACTCAGCCTCAGCCGCAGCGAGCGGCGGGATAGGCGGTGGTGACCGGTGTGCTGACGGTCCCCGCCACCGCAGTGCCGGACAGCGTTCCCGCGGTGATCGCCGTCGCCCGCGTGGTGATCGCCAGGGTGGCGGTCTTCTGCGCCCCGATGCTCTGCGTGCGCTCACCCCACGGCGTCGCCCAGGTGACGACCGTGGCTGCCCCGGTGTTCTTGGTGACGATCGTGACGACGGCCTTGCCCGAGACGCACCGCGACGTGGCGGTGGAGGTCACGGCCGAGGTAGCCGCACGGACGACGACCGTGGCGGTGACGGTCCGGTTCGCGGGCGCCACCTCCTGGTCCTTCGTCAGCGACAGGTCGAGCGTGCCGTTGGCGCGGACGTTGACCGCCTTGAACCAGGTGTTGCGGTCGGAGTCGAAGAGCCCGCCGGCGCCCTGCGGGTCCGTCGCCGTATGCGGGTCCGGGTAGGGGCGGGCGTGGTACGCGAGCACCAGGTTCCCCGACTCGTCCTTGGCGAACGAGTTGTGGCCCGTGCCCGCCTGCTTCTTCGTGTAGTACGCGGTCTCGTCCGCGCCGATCCGCCCGGTGGACGTGTCGTTCGTGTCGAGCACCGGGAAGGCGGTCTGCTTCCAGCTGGCCGGGTCCTGGAGGTCCGCGTTCGCGGTCGTCGTGAGGAGCCCGAGGCTGTAGTACTTGTCGACCGTGCCGCCGGAGTACGTGATCGAGATCGCATCACCCTGCTGCACCATGAAGGGCGCCTCGACGATGCCCTGATCGGCTCCCTCGGAGGTGTCGCTGGGCGTGGGAGAGCGCTTGCCGCTCTCCCAGGGCTGGGACTCGCTGTAGACCCGGGTCAGCTGGCCGTCGACGAGCGGGACGGTGCCCTTCGGGCCCATCTTGGCCTTGCCGATCAGGATCTGGCCCCCGTTGGGCATGATCCAGTAGCCCTGCTGGGCTCCGGCCTCCGTGCGCTCGAAGTAGCTGACGTCGAACGCGGCGCCGTCGAGGACGACGGGCTCGCCCCAATTGGACTGGTCGAGGAAGCCGCCGGCGGCGATCGACGCGTCCGTGCCCGTGTAGGGGATCATGACGGTGTTGTCGCACCAGCCGCCGACGGGGGCGTAGCCCTTGTTCATGCCGGCGACGATCCACCAGGTGCCGTTGATCTTGTGGAACTCCTGCGCCCAGATGTACCCGCCCCAGCCGTAGAAGGTGTTCGGGTACTGCGCCTGCTTGCCGGGTGTGCCCTTGTCGGGATCGATGACGATCTGCTCCGGCGCGTCCTGCAGCCCTGCGAGGGTCGTGGCGCGCTTGAGGCCGATCTTGCGGTAGCTCGAGCTCTCCTCGATCGGTCCGGTGGAGGGCTGGCCGTAGTGCGACCCGGTCAGGTAGTAGTAGCCGTCGTCGGGGTTCAAGAAGACGAACGGATCGGCGCGGGCGTCGCTGACCATCTCCTCGGGGTCCTGCTGGACGGTCCCGGAGACCTGGTACGTGCCCGGCTTGCTGGTGTCGACGCCGGAGAGGTCGTCCTGCCAGTCGACGTTCAGGCTCTTCTTCGACCCGTCGTTGTAGGTGAGGGAGGCCTGCTTCGGGAGGGCGGCGGCGACACCGCCGGCTCCGGCGCCCTGGGCGACGGAGGCGTCGATCTTCTCGACGCCCGTGTTCCGGAGGTCGACGTAGTTCTTGTAGAAGGTCTCGAACTCGGGGGTGGACAGCGCGAGGTCGCTCGCCTGGTCCTGCGTGGCCCAGGACGGGAGTCCCGCGCCCTGGACGCCGAGGGCTCGGACGTCGGCCTTCGACGTGACGCCGAGCGCGGTGCTCGTGGTCAGGTCCGCGAGGACCGTCACGCGACCCTCGCCGGTGAGCAGATCGGTCCAGAAGACCTTGTACTTCTGGCTGGTGGCGTCGAACACGATCCGCGGGTCGCTCACGACCGAGCCGGGGGCGATCCGCACGGCCCGCTGCTGGGTGAAGGTGCGTCCCTCGGGGGAGGTCCACACGTAGATGGAGTCGGTCGCGTTGTTCTGGGAGGAGACGGCGCCGAGAGCGCCGTTCGCGAAGCGGAAGAGGCCGGGGGATCCCACCTGGGCGTTCGGTCGCGCGCCCTGGTCGCCGTCGTTGCCGACGTACAGGATCGCCTGGGCGCGGTTCAACGGCTCCCAGGTGGTGCTGCCCGCGGGCAGCGCGGCGGCGTACAGGGCGTCCGCCCGGCGGTCGTCCTGGTACGCCAGCGGGTCGTCCTTCGTCCCGTCGGTGGTCGTCACCGTCTTGACGTACGTGGCGATCCGGCCGCCGGCGGCGGCGATGCGGCTGTCCCACCGGTACGTCTGGGCAGAGCCCTCGACGGTGGCGGTGAGCGTGACGGCCGCCGTCCCGGTGCCGAGCCCGGTGGTGTCCACCGCCCCGTTCGCCTGCACGCGGCTCGCGCCGGCGCCCGTGGCGGCCCACGTCACCTGCTTGCCGAGGACGCGCGAGGGGAGGTCGCCGAGCACGGTGGACGGGACTGCGAGGGCGGCTCCGACGTCGGAGGGCAGGGCCGTGGCCTCCGCGCCGAGCTCCGTGCCGGAGAGCGCCCGGTCGTAGATGCGCAGGTTGTCGACCAGGCCGGAGAAGTACTCGCCGCCGCCCCAGTTCGCTTTGCCCACCTGCAGGACGCCGCCGGAGGATCCGAGGATCTGGGTCAGCGGGATCCCGGATGCGTTGACGGCGACCGGCTTCCTGTCGACGAAGAGCCGCGTCGTCGTCGCGGTGACCACCAGGTCCACGTGCTTCCACTCCGCGTTCGCCGCGGGGGCGTCCAGGTTGCCGGAGGTGTTGCGCCCGGTGGCGTTGTCGTACCGCTCGACGGTGACCCCGGATGTGCGGTCGAGCACGCCGAGATAGTGCTCCTGGGCGTACTCCTGACGCGTGGCGGAGCGCGCCGCGAAGACCGTCCACCCGGCGTTCGAGGCCGAGTCGGGCTTGCTGTCGTACGAGATCGTCACACTCTGACGGCCGGCCAGCACGGCCTTGCCGTCGGTGGCGGTGAGGTCGAGCCACGACGAGGAGGAGATGCGCGCTGCCGTCCCCTGGCCCGTCTTGCCGGGGACGAGGTCCGGGGCACCGACGACGGAGGCACGCGTCGTGCGATCGACGAACGCCCCGCCGGTGGGGGCGGCGTCGAAGGTGAAGTCGGCGAGGAGGCTCTGCTCGGGCGACGGGACCGTGTCGGCCGCCGACGCGGCGACCACGGGCACGGCGCACGAGACCAGCAGCGCGATCGACGCCACGCCGGCCACGACGGGCACGCGCATGGTCCTCGGTTCGAGCCTCTTCGGTAGGGGGGACGTCGACATTGACGGTTCCTCTCCGGATTCACCCATGAACCCGACGCGGGGGAGCGGAGGCGCGAGTGCGCATCGCGAGTCGAGTGGGAGAGGACGTGAGGCCTCATCGACACGCTGAACGTAGTGCAGATTGTTCACGGTAACAAGAGCATTGGACGCTCAGTGCTCCTCGCTCCCCTGGCCCTCTCCTCGCCCGTGCCACCTGATGCAGGGCGGCCGGCGCGGTCGTCGTCGTCGTGCACCTCCTCGTCTCAGCGAGCTCCTCGCGGCGGTGCTACGCGGCGAGCTGCGCGCGGGAGCGCCGCCGGATGACCGCCGCCGTGACGAAACCTGCGGCGGTCACCCCCGCGGTGGTGAGGAAGACGGCGCTGGTGCCTGCGGTGCTGCCGATCGCGCCCGCGAGGATCGGGCCGGCGACCTGGCCGACGTACTGCGCGGACACGTTGTACCCCAGCACCAGCCCGACGCTCGTGTCGGGGAGGAGCCGCCGGATGGTCGCGACGACGCTCGGTGTGATCCCGCCCAGGGCGACGCCGGTGAGGAACCGCAGGATCGCGAACGTGACGAGATCCGTCGCGAGCGCCTGCACCGCGAGGAGGAGCGTCGCGGCGACGAGGCTCACCACGAGGACCTGCATGTGCCCGATCCGGTCGGCCATGCGTCCGAGGTTCGGGCCGGAGAGGATCGTGCCGAGCGCCGTGAGCGAGAAGACCACCGCGGACGAGATCGCCAGGCCGTCGGTGGAGCCGGTGAGGCTCTGGACGTGGGATGCGATGATCGGCTCCACGGAGATCGTCGCGAAGGTGAGCAGCGTCGACAGGCTCAGCAGGGCGAGGATCGCCAGCTTGTGCGGCACGGCGGCCCAGGACCCCGCTCGCCGCGAGCCGGCGCGTGCGGTGCCGTCCCGGGGGACCTCCCGGAGGAACACGCTGGTGCCGATGAAGGCGATGAAGATCAGTCCGCCCGTCGCCAGGAACGCGCCCTGCACGCCGATGGACTGCGCGAGGGTCCCCCCGACCAGCGGGCCGGCGATCGTGCCGGCCATGATCGCGGACGAGAGGACGCCGATGGCCCAGGCCGAGCGCTCCTTCGGGGTCTGGGCGGCCACGAGGATCGTCGATCCCGACGCGTAGCCGCCGAGGAGCCCGACGAGCAGGCGCAGCAGCACGAGCTGGGTCACGTCCTGGGCCAGTCCGATCAGCGACATGGCGATGGCCATGCCGAGGCTCGCGCGGATCAGCATGGGCTTCCGCCCGAACCGGTCACCGAGGTAGCCCCACAGCGGGGCCGTCAGCGCCGCGGTCAGGAACGTCGCCGCGTAGGCGATGCCGGACCAGAGGGTGGCCTCACGCGGGTCGTCGACGCCGAGGTCCCGGACGTAGAGGGGGAGGATCGGCAGGATCAATGTCATGCCGATGATCGTCGTGAACGAGCCGAGCGCGCACACGAGGAGGTTGCGGCGCCAGACGCGCGAGGCAGCAGGCGGTGGGGATGGATGGGTCATCAGCGGCTCCGTACGAGGGGGATCTGCGCAGGCAGCACGACCACCGCGACGGGGGCGCCTACCTGCTCAGGACCCGTCGCGGCGGAGAAGGAGCTGCCGCATGACCATGACGAGCTCACGATAGGGCACGGCCTCCGAGGGGCGGGGCCCATGTGACGTCGGGTGTCGTCAGCGGACAGCACCCTCGGACGGGCCGGGGCCGGGGCCGGGACCGGGGCCGCGGTCTCCGGAGGCCAGGTCCTCGGACCGTCGCAGGTGCTCGATGCAGGCGATGAGATGCCGGGCGGAATCCGCACCCAGGCGCGGGCGCTCGTGGAGCGCCCGGCGCACCAGATCGACCCGTGCGCGGCCGATCCGATCCAGCATGTCGCGCCCCGCGGTCCCCAGGGTGAGGACGGAGTCGCCGTCGGCAGCGGCCTCGGTCACGTAGCCCTGGCGGATGAGCGACGCCAATCCCGGCGAGACCGCGGCGCGGGATGTGCGGCAGTCCCGCCCGATATCCGTCCGCGTGACCCCTCCCGTGCGGGCGATCGTCCGCAGGAGCAGGATCTGCAGCCCGGTCAGGGGCTCCCACCACGGAGTGGCCGACATGTGGAGGTCCTCAGCCAGCAGCATGACCGCGTCGATGAGGCGAGCGAGCGTCTCGTCCGACAGGTCGTCGGCGTACACGGCCGGCGTCGGCGGCGTCGACCCGTCGGCGGCGGGCCCGTGATCGGTCGTCATGGGCGTCCTCTCGTTCATCTGCGCCGCGATCGGCGGCGCCCCCGCCTCCCGCGAGCGGGCAGGCCCGGGTGCCGCCGATCGACGACGCCTCCGGTCTCGACGTGATCGAGTCGGAGGGGTCGGGTCGGACTAGAGCCCGTCGGCGAGCATGGCCTCCACCACGTCGACGTGACGGGTGAACGCGGTGTCGGAGAACTCGCTCGAGTAGTTCAGGCCGTAGGGCCACATGTGCGAGCCGCCGCAGGAGAGCCGCGCGCCGGACCCGTCGTACGACTGCACGAGCGCCGTCGCGGTGGGCCCGTTCCAGACGCCGCCCACGCAGTGCGCGGACCAGCCGCCGCTGAGGCCGACGCCGATGGTGTGCGAGATCTCGTGCAGGGCCGTGCCCTCGACCATGTAGCTGCGGTTCGACCCAAAGCGCAGGTCGCCGTTCGTGCTGCCCTCCGCCGTCGGGACGCCGGGTGCGTAGGAGACCTCGATCACCTTCGTGATGTCGGACTCGGCGTTGTACCGGGCGACGGCCTGGTCCATGGCGGCGGTGATGCGCGCATAGGCGTCCTGCTCGTCGGCGGTGGGATTCGCGGAGCGGACGAGGGTGTAGGTGATCTCCCCTTCGGCGGCCTGCGCGGGGAGCGCTCCGCCGAGGGTGGTGGCCGCCACGGCGGCGGCGATGAGGGTCATTGTGCGGAGGGAGTGTCGAGTGCGTCGTTGCATGCTGTTCTCCGATTCTTCGTCGTCGATGACGTCCCGGTGGATCCACCGGCTGGTTGTTCACGTTAATACTCTCGTCGGGGGAGATGCCAGGCGTCGCCGGAGGGACGCGGACGAGCGCTGGGAATACCGGACGAGAAGGCGGCCGACGCGCGTGCGCGGCGGTCCGGATGCAACGCCCGTGCGCCTCGCCGGGCGGGAGGTCGAGATCCGGCCGGGCGCTCTCGGACTCGGACGCTGGGCCACGTCGAGCACCCCGGCCAGGGAGGTCGGGCAGGGGCCTGACTCCCTCGTGGGGAGATGAGGGAGCCGGTCGCGCGATCCGTGGCACGCGCACGTGTCCGGATCACGCCCGGACGACCACCACTGTTGTTCACGGTAACAAACATGGATACAGTGACCGGCAGTGGTCGAGCGGGACACCGTCCCGTGCGAGACACCCCGATCTACCGGTTCGACGAAGAACCTGAGAGGACCGTCGATGACGACGATGCCGCACCTTCCCCCCGCCGATCGCTGCGCCCGCCCACCCGGACTCCATCGCGGCTAGCCCCGCCATCCGGCTGTCGCACACGGGCTCCCGCTCGACTGCAGGGCGCACGGCCAGACGCCGTGACTCCCGCATCGGGTCCGCCACCGCGGTGATCTCCGCCGCCGCCGCCAGTCGGCGCCCGCGCCGCCCTGATCCGCGGAGCCCTTCCCCACCCGCACCCGCCGGCGACCCGTCGACCGGCGTGCGCCTCGACTCCCCTCCACCGCCATCCACCATGAAGAAGGAACCTCCATGTCACGAACCCTCCGGCAGGAGCGCATCCGGCGCTCACGCCTCCCTCGAGCGGGCGCCGCGCTGACGATCGCCGCCGTGTCCCTCGGCGGCGTGCTCGGCCCCATCGGCGCCGCCGGCGCGGCCGAGACCGTCCCCGCGCCCGCGATGCAGTACTCGTTCGACGCCATCGACGCGACCCTCGGCAACGGCGCCGTGATCGCCGACGCGGCGCCGGGCAACCACCCCGGCACCCTCGTCAACGCCGGCGCGACCAGCGTCGCCGGCCCCTCCGGAGCTCCCGGCGATCGCGCGCTCTCGCTCCCGGGCGGATCCAGCACGTCCGCCGCCCCGCACGTCCGCATCGCGCCCGGGCTCATCCCCGCCGGCACGCAGGACGTGACGATGTCCGCCTGGCTCCGCTGGAGCGGCGCCCCCGACTGCACCTGGCCCTTCACCCTCGGCTCGAGCGTCGACTCCCACGTCCTCGCCACCACGAAGTGCGGACCCGCCGGGTTCGGCGCGATCAAGAACGGCTCCGAGGTGCGCGGCGCCGGCAACACGCCGGTCGCCACGGACCGCTGGGTGCACATGGCGGTCGTGGTCAAGGGCGGCCAGTCCGTCTCCACCTACTTCGACGGCGCTCTCGTCGGCCAGGGCAACACCTCCTCCACCGCCGCGTCCGCGATCGGCACCTCCACCTTCTCGGGCTTCCTCGGCAAGTCGTTCTACGGCGCGGACGCCTACTGGGCAGGAGCCATCGACGACATGGAGGTCTGGACCTCGGCGCTGACCGCCGGCCAGGTGCAGCAGAGCGCCGCCGGCGTGCACTCCGTGCTCGCGGGCAAGGACGCCACCATCTCGCTCGGTGACACCTCCTCCGTCACCGCAGACCTGACCCTGCCCACGACCGGTGCCAACGGCTCCGCGATCACCTGGGCATCGAGCGCCCCGGGCACCGTCAGCACCACCGGCGTCGTGATCCGACCCGCCGCGGGCAACCCGGACGCGACCGTCACGCTGACCCCCACGGCCGTCCACGGCGGCACCTCCGTCGTCGGCCAGGCCACCACCGTCACCGTGCCGGCCTACGCCGCGGGCCAGACGGCCGAGTCCGAGCTCGCCCGGACCGTGGCCGACGCCGTCAGCGCCGACCCCGCACTCGCCGGACCGGTGCGCGGCAGCCTCACCCTGCCCGCGACCGGAGCCGACGTCGCCGCCACGGCCTCGCGGGCCGGCAGCTCGAGCGCCGTCATCACCTGGACCTCCTCGAACGAGGCCGTCATCTCCTCCGCCGACAAGGGCACCGCGCCTAACGTCGTCGTCAAGGGTGCGGTCACGCGACCGGCAGCCGACACGAGCGTCACGCTCACGGCGACGGTGACCGTCCCCGGCACGGCGGCCGTCGTGCGGCAGCTGACCCGCACCGTCCCGGCGGCGGCCCCCGTCGCCGCGAGCGACCTCGACGCGTACATGTTCGCCTACTTCACGGGCGACAGCGTCGAGGGCGAGAAGATCCGCTTCGCGACCTCCGACGGCAACGACTCGCTGAACTGGAAGACCCTCAACGACGCGCAGCCGATCCTCACCTCGACCCTCGGCACGAAGGGCCTGCGCGACCCGTTCATCCTCCGTTCCAAGGAGGGCGACCGCTTCTTCCTGATGGCCACCGACCTCTCCGTGGGCACCACCGGATTCGGCGGATCGACCAATCGCGGCAGCCGCCACCTCGAGATCTGGGAGTCCACCGACCTGGTGAACTGGGGCCAGCAGCGCCACATCGAGGTCAACCTGCCCAACGCGGGCATGACCTGGGCGCCCGAGGCCAGCTACGACCCCACCATCGACGCCTACGTCGTCTACTGGACCTCGGCCCTGTTCACCGACAGCACGCGCAACGTCGAGGACGGCAACGGACCGCAGATCCTCACCTCCATCACCCGCGACTTCCGTGACTTCACCACCCCCGAGGTCTGGTTCAAGGCCGCTGACGTCCCCACGCTCAACAAGAGCAACGGGCTCATCGACGCGACCATGCTGAAGGACGGCGACACCTACTACCGCTTCACGAAGGGCACGCAGACCACCGGCTGCCCCTCGCCCGACATCATCGGACAGAAGTCGACGAACCTGCGCGCCACCACCGCCTCCGGAGCCTGGAGCCTGATCGACACCTGCATCGGCCGCGACGCCGGGACGCCGGAGGTCGAGGGCCCCGAGATCTTCAAGGCCAACGAGGGCGACCGGGCGGGGTACAAGTACTTCCTCTGGACCGACAACTACGGCGGACGCGGCTACATCCCGCTCGGCACCAACTCGCTCGAGGGCGACATCAAGTGGACCATCCCCGGCAGCTTCTCGCTGCCGGCCTCGCCCCGCCACGGATCCGTCATCTCCATCACCGCGAAAGAGCGCGACGCGCTCGCGGCGAAGTGGAACCCGTCGCTCCTGGTCACCTCGGTCGACGCGGTCGCCCGTACCGTGCCGGCCGGATCGACCACCGTCGACCTGCCCGCCACGGTAGGCGCGTCGTTCAAGGACGGCCACCGGGAGACGGTCGCCGTGACCTGGGAGACCCCAGACCTTAGCTCGCTCAAGAAGGCCGGCGACACCGTCCAGGTCCGCGGCCAGCTCGCCAACTCGGCGGCGACCCCGGCCATCACGACCGTCACGGCGACGGCACCTCCCGGACCCGCCGTCCAGGCCTCGGCCTCCAGCCGATGCGTCGCCAGCAAGGTCACGGTGACGGGCACCGCCACCAACGCCAGCGACACGACCGCTGAGCTCACGGTGACCTCGCCGTGGGGGAGCAGGACGTTCTCGGGCGTCGTTCCCGGCAAGACCGTCACCGCGGCGTTCAGCACCCGCGCCGTCTCCATCGGCGCCGGCGAGCTGAGCGTCACGTCGAAGGCCGCCTCCGGCTCCCGGACGGTGACCGCGCCCTACTCGGCGATCGCCTGCCGCTAGACCGGGATCCGGGAGGGGCCCTGATCCCCCTCCCGGACCTCCTCCACCACGGAGCCCGAGGCTCCCACCCCGCGGGGAGCACGGCCCGCAAGGCCCGTGCTCCCCGCCACCACCCCTGACGGAAGTTGACGAACGATGCGGTTCCGACGCACGACGGCCCTCATGGTCGCCGCGACACTGACAGCGGGGGGTGCTGCGCTCAGCAGTGCACCCGCACAGGCCGCGGTGCCCAGCCCGATCCTCTCCTACGACTTCGCCTCGACCGCCGCAGCGGGATCCGCCCTCGCCGCGGGGACGGGCTTCACCGACTCCGTCGCTGGCCGGTCCGCCACGGTCCGCGGGACCGGCGCCACAACGGTCGCCGGCCCGCGCGGCGGTACCGACCGCGCGCTCCGCCTCCCGGGAGGCGCGGCAGGGAGCTCCGCCGCGTTCGCCGAGATCGCACCGGGTCTCACCTCGGCCTCGACGACCGACATCACGATGTCGGCCTGGTTGCGCTGGGACGGCGGTCAGAGCTGCAGCTGGGCGTACTCGCTCGGGCAGTCGACCGAGCGGTACCTCTTCACCACGCCGCACTGCGGCGGGAACCTCATCGGCGCCGTGAAGAACGGCTCCGAGCAGCGCGCGGCGGATACCGGTCCGGCGGCATCCGGTCGATGGAGCCACGTCGCCATCGTGCTCCGCAGCGGTGTCAGCGTGTCGACCTACGTCGACGGCCGGCTCGCGCAGACGACCCCGACCTCCGCCACCGGCGCGGCCACCATCGGCACCGCGACCTTCTCCGGCCTGCTGGGCAAGTCGCTCTACGGACCCGACCCCCTCTTCGCCGGCGCTCTGGATGACGTGCACGTGTACCCCGCGGCGCTCTCGCAGGACCAGGTGCGCGAGGACGCGGCTCCCGCGGCCTCCGTCATCGCGGCGTCGGACGCCGCGACGGCGACCATCTCGGTGACCGAGCCCGTCACGGGTGACATCGCCCTCCCCACGCGCGGCGCGGGCGGCTCGGTCCTCACCTGGACGAGCAGCGACCCGTCGATGATCGGCACCGACGGGACCGTGCGCCGCCCGGCACCCGGATCAGCGAACGCCACCGTGCGCCTGACGCCGACAGCGACCTTCGCCGGAGCCACCGCCACCGGCACCGCGCGCTCGGTGACCGTCGCCGCGGACACGGAGGCCGACGCGACCGCGCGCCTGCGCACGGCCCTCGTCGTCCCCCCGACCGTCGCATCCGGCACCGCGCTGCCCACCGTCGCCGGGTACACGGTGTCGTGGAGCGCCGACGGCGCCGACGTGTCCGGTGGACGCCTCGTCAACGACACGGCGACCGACAGGGCGCTTGCGGTCACCGCGACTGTCAAGGTCGGCGCCACCACGCTGACGAAGACGTTCCGAACCACGATCCTCAGCGCCAGCACGGCCAAGACCGTCGTCGCCTACACCCGCACGCCCACGGGCGAGCTCAAGGCCAACCAGGACGCGGTCGCCCGCAGCATGCACCTGGCCCTGGGTGCATCCGCCGGCACCGCGAACGCGTTGGCCGGCAATGGCGGCGTCCTCTATGCAGAGGGCGTCTTCGTCGGGACCGACAAGGTGGAACACCGCGCCATCGCCGCGCCGTCGCTGTTCACCTTCGCCGACGGGACCGTCGGCGTGCTCGCCACCCGCGTCCGGGACAACGGCGCCCCCGACGGCACCGAGGCCTCGAGCGCGCTCGTGTTCAAGGCCACCGACGCCACCGCGACGGACTTCACCGAGCTCGGCCTGATCGACCTCGGCACCACCGGGGGCGTCGTCTCGCCCCGCGCGGTGTACGACACCGACCAGAAGCGCTACCTGGTCTCGTGGACGGACGCGGCCGGAGCCGCGAAGTACACGACCGTCACGGATCTCGCCCGCACCGAGCTCCGCGCCCAGCCCTTCTGGCCGAAGGACGGCAGCCGCAGGAGCGTCGTCGTGACCGACGGGAACCGCGGCGCGGTCCTCGGCGGAAGCCCCGCCACTGTCGCGGGCCCCGACCTCTCCGGATTCGCCGGGCGGGTCGCCGACGCCCTCCCGGGCGGCGCGCTGACGGTCTCGGCCTCGACGGCCGACGCGCTGACGAAGACGTTCGGCCGCACGGTCAACACCGGCTCTTCGGTCGCTCCGCAGACGATCGACCAGGGGGGCACCGCCGCCCTATCCGGCGTGAAGGCCCGGCTGTCCTACGCCGACGGGTCGACCGGCAGCCTCGGCGTCGACTGGAACGCGCAGCAGCTCGCCGACCTCGCCACCAAGGGGCCGGGCACGTACGACCTCTCCGGCACCGTCCGCCAGCGGCAGTACGTCGAGCCGTTCGCCTACAACCGCGCCGACCCGACCATCTACCGGTACGAGCGCGGCGGCAAGACGAAGTACCTCTTCACCGCGACCGACGACACGGCCAACGACAACGTCGCCTCCCAGCACCTCCCGATCCGGGTGGCGGACTCCATCGCCCAGCTCAGCGACGACGCCGGCGGCCGCGGCCGCGAGGTCGACCTGCTCAACCGCACGACGCGGAAGGACCGCACCGCCGAGGGCAGGGTGATCGCGGGCTGCTACTGGGCCCCCGAGATCCACGAGATCGGCGGCAAGCTCTCCATCCTGTTCGCCCCGTGCTTCAACCCCGACGACGACCAGTCGAACCAGGGCGGCGCGTGGTTCACCGTGCAGGCGCACATCATGCAGCTGCGCGACGGCGGCGACCCCGCGAACCCCGCGGACTGGTCGGCGCCCCGCGCGGTGGTGAGGAGCGACTCGAGCCCGCTCGGCCGCAGCGGCACGGGACGCAACATCAGCCTCGACATGACCTACTTCGAGTCCGGCGGGACCGCGTACTACGCGTGGTCACAGCGGTACCTCGACGGCGGCATCAGCGATCCCGCGACCTGGATCGCCAAGGTGGACCCGGCGAACCCCACTCGCGTGATCGGCGAGCCCACCCCGATCGTCGTCCCCTCGCTGACGTTCGAGGACCATCTCGCCGAGGGCGCGTTCGCCATCCAGCGCGACGGGCGGATCACCCTCGTGTACTCCAGCAGCGGCGTCAGCCCGAAGTACATCGTGGGCGGAGCCTGGGCCGCGGAGGGGAGCGACCTGACCGACATCGCGAGCTGGACCAAGTACGACGCTGCGCTGCTGTCGAGCGTCCCCATGCCCGACGGCGTCGTCGACTACCGCACCTACGAGCAGGGGCCCGGCCACGGCGCCGTCACGCAGGACGAGGACGGCAACGACGTGTACGTGTACCACACGTGGGGCAACGGGGTCGGTGGGGACGGACGCGACACCCGGCTGATCCGCATCCACTACGCCGCCGACGGCCGACCGGTGTTCGACGTCACCCCCGACGAGGAGGTCGCGCCGGCCTTCCGGTCCGTCACGACCAAGGTGACCGTCCGATCGAACGTGACCGTCTCCTCGGCCGCCTCGACGCGGTGCGTCAGCGGCAAGGTCGTGCTGAGCACCGTGGTGAAGAACGAGAGCCCCGCCGCGATCGACGTCACCACCGAGACCGCCTACGGCACGAAGACCGTGAGGGCTGTCGCTCCCGGAGCGTCGGCGACGACCGCCACCACCACGCGGGCGGTCTCCATCGCGGCAGGGACCGTCGCGGTCACCGCATCGACCGCGGGAAGCACGACGAGCACCGTGCAGCAGAGCGCCGCCTACGCCGCGCGCAGCTGCCGCTGACAGGGGAGGGAGCAGGCCATCGACCGGCCTGCTCCCTCTCCGGCTCGACCCGCACCACCGCCGCCGAAGACGTTCATCCCGCCGACACGATGAGGAGCCTGGACATGCACCCCCACCCCGCCGTCACCGCCGCGCTCGCCTGCGGACTCCTGACCGCCGCCGTCGTGCTCGCGCCGACGTGCGCCGACCAGGACGACCACGGTCAGGATGCGGTCGACCGCATCCTCGACGCGATGGACGTCGGGGGCGACCACGACGTCCTGCTGATCAACGGCAATGCGTTCCCGCTCCTGTAGACGACGCGACGAGGCCTCCGTGCTGACCCGGTCGGTCCTCGCACCGCGGGGATGGGCACGACGCCGTCCCGTCCGCGGTCCCTGATCCGTGCTCCGATGGGCAGTCCCGGTCGAACGTGTCCCGCCACCAGCTCGCCTACCGTGTCCGGCCAGGATCGCCGTCGACGAGGCGCCAGCGCACAGGCGCTCCCGGGGCAGCGCGGGAGTAGGACGGAGCGGGAGGATCACCGCCCGGTCGGCGTCAACCGATCGACGGGGAGCGAGATGCCCGACGAGCAGCTGTCGCAGGCTGCCATCAGGGCACGTCGGACGACGCGAGGGGACGACCGCTGCGCGCGGGCGTAGCCGCTACGGAGCGTGCGGAGCTCAGGTCGAGTCATCCCCGTGCGCCGCCGGACGGCCTTCCGCCACTTCAGGTGGAGGCGGATGGCGGGGACGGATCACGGCGCCTCTCCCCGCCGCCTCCGCCGCGTGCCTCACGACGACTGCGTGAGACGCGCCGCATCTCGCCGCATGCCGATCGCGCGCCTTCGCATCGACCGCCTCCTGTCCGCCGGCATCGCCCGCGACGTACCGCCCGCGACACGTCGTTCGCGCCGTCACACGGGCGCCATCGAGGGCACGGCGCGTGCGGGACGATCATCGACGCCCGTGCGGTCGGCGGCTGCTCGGGCCGACGCGACCGGCACGAAGGCGCATCACAGAACTGCCCGACTATCGAGGACAGGGGGGAGATGAACCATGGGGGACGCCGACGAGCAAGTCAGACGGCCGCGGCGGCGCTTCCGTCATCCGGGCGGCCGCTCCCGGCGGCCTCTCGCCGTCCCTCCTCCTTGGCCTGCTGCACGAGCGCGGCGACACGGCGACGCGAGCGCGAGCGACCGACGAAGACGGCAGCGAGGATGAGCGCGACGCCGAGCAGGACCAGCAGCTGCGCCCACGGGACGGCGAGGACCGTCGTCGACCTGGTGACCGGGTCCATGGATGCGGGACCCGCTCCATCGAGCGCGACGACCGTCGGCGTGACCATCAGTTCGGCTCCGACCAGGAAAAGGGGCAAGACCCCCTCGAGGGAGATCGACACCGCGCGGCGATCGCCCGGCAGGAGCTCCTGCCGGGCGGCGTCCTCGGCGACGATCGGGGCCGAGGCGCCCTGTGCCGTCGCGGTCCCGCCGACCAGCAGGCGCACGTTGCCGGTGTTGACGATCTCGGCGTCGAGGGTGATCGAGCCGGGTCGGAAGGGATTCCACGAAGGATGGTACTCGGAGCGCACGGTCTGGATGGCGACGCCCGGAGCGACATCACCGGTCACGCGCGTCATGACGCGGAAGCCGATGCGGCTCTCGACGCCGACGGAGGCGCCGGAGGCGTCGGCGCCGGTCGAGATCAGGGAGGCCGCGATGCCCGCGGCGTGGTCGCCCGGTTCGGCGTCCTCGGGGACGGTGACGGTGAAGGGGACGATGGCGGAGGCGCCCGGCTCGACGGTCACGGACTCGGGAGCCGAGATCCACGTGCCGGCATCGACGGACGGGGTGTCCGAGGGGAGCATGTTGAAGCGGCCCGTGTCGGTGAAGTAGCCGTCGGCAGCATCGACGCGGAAGGTCACGGTCTGGTCGCTGAGATTGCGGACGGCGGCCTCCTCGTCCGCGGTCGCGCCGGGCGCGAGGTCGAGCTCGATCCAGGACCGTTCGTCGGGGGCGCCGTCCGTCGCCGGACTCACGGCCCAGGTGACATCCTCGGCCGCGCTAGCCGGAAGAGCTGCGCCCAGCGCGAGCCCCACGGTCACGAGAGCGACGAACGAGCGCTCGATCGCCGTCATGCGCCCTACAAGGCGGGGAGATCGTCGTCGACCGTTCATGGGCACCTCGGGATATCGCGGAGGGATGGGGGAAGCGGCCGGGCACAGGGGGGTGCCCGGCCGCTGCTGGGGTGAGGTCGTGCGTCGCGAACGCTACTCGAAGAGCGAGAGCGTGATGGTGGAGCTGTAGTCGCCGGCGTCCACGGTGGTGGGGGTCTTCAGGGTGAGCGCGGCGTCCGCGGTCCAGGAACCCTCCTCGGCGATGGCGGCGGAGTCGTTGGTGATCGCCAGGAGCTCCTGGTCGACGAGGCCGACGCCGTCCGGGCCGCCGTCGATGGCGGTCTCCACTACGTCACCCTCGGCGACGAGGCCGCTGTCGCCGCCATCGATGAGGTTCGGGGCCCAGCCGAGGTTCTCGGCGCCGATCGTGCTCTGGCCGTCGGTAGACACGAAGTCGCTCGCGCTGCCGAGGACGTACCAGCCGGCACCCGCGGGGATGTCGGCGGGATCGCGCGTGTCGGTGACCGTCACGGTCGGGAGGGTGCCGGTGAACTGGCGGACGACGGCGGTGGAGCCGTCCTCGGTCAGCGCCGCCGACGAGCCGGCGACCGACATGGAGAGGGCGCCTCCACCGGCGAGCGGGGCGATCCCGACGGTGACGTCGACGTCGTTGGTGTCGACCTCGGACTCGGCGGCGACCGCTGTGCCGGCGACGCCGAGGAGCAGGAGCCCTCCGGCGATGCCGGCGGCTCCGCGGGTGAGGAAGGAGCGGGTGTTCATTTCGGGTGTTCTCCGTTCTGCGTCGGCAGCGTCGCCGACTCGATTTGGTGGTGAGGGGTGGAACCGGGATCAGCCGCAGCTGGCGGCGGGATAGGGGGCGACGGCGGTCGCCGACGCGGGCTTTCCCGAGACGAACGCCGTCGCGGACACGCTCGCGGAACCGCCGGCGATGCTCACCTCACGGGTGGTGAACGCGTGGATGGCGCTCTTGCCGGCGGCGACCTCCGCGATCGACTTCGTGCCGTAGCCCGTGCTGATCGCCACCTTCACGGGGAAGGGGTTCGGGTTGGTGACGGAGACCGAAAGGGCCACCCGCCCCTGCACGCAGCGCGTGCTGCTCGAGGCGGTGACGGCGATGGGGGAGACGGCGGACTCGCCGATCGGGCCGACCTGCGCGGACTGGGTGGAGGGCGACCACTGCGGCTTCGCGGCCGTGACCGCGACCGACACGATCGTCCCCTTGTCGGAGGCCGTGAGCGTGTAGGTCGAGGCGGTCGCGCCGGGGATCGCCGTGCCCGCGCGCTTCCACTGGTAGGCCGTGGCAGTCCACGGCGAGGAGGCGACCGCGGTGAGTGTGCTGCCCACCGCCGCCGTGCCGGTGATCGACGCCGCGAGCGGCGAGGTGTCGCGCACCCGCTGCGCGCTCACCCCCTCCAATGTGGGCTTCACCTTCTCCATGAGTCCGGTCGTGGGGGAGAACGTGACCCGGTCGAGTGTCGTCTCACGGTGGGTGCCGTCGCCGCCGGCGAAGGCGAAGCGGTGGTACGCGATGTACCAGTCGTCGGTGCCCGGGACGTTGATGATCGAGTTGTGTCCGGTGGCGAGGATGCCCTGGCTGGCGTCCTTCTCCAGGACCACGCCCCGGTAGGTCCACGGTCCGCCGATGCTCGTCGCGGTGGCGTAGCCGATGCGGTAGTTCTCGGAGCCCGTGTCGTCGATCGAGTAGGTCAGGTGGTAGAGCCCGTCGCGCACGTTCACGAAGGCGCCCTCGCGGAAGTCGGTGAGACCGTCGATCCGCTTGATCGTCCCGGACTTGACCGAGAGCATGTCGTCCGAAAGCTCGGCGTAGAGAGGGACGCCGTTGCCCCAGAAGAGGTACGACTTCCCCGTCGCCGGATCGGTGAACGCGGCCGGGTCGATGGCCTGACCGGAGTTCACGGACTCGCCGTTGGTGATCATGGCCGTCGGCTGCGCGGTGAACGGCCCTGTCGGGCTGTCGGCGACCGCGACGCCGATCGTCTTGCGGTCGAGCGCGGCGTTGTGGCCGGAGAAGTAGAAGTAGTACTTCCCGCCCCTCTCGACGATGGTCGGCGCCCAGGCGTTGCCGACGGCCCAGGGGACGTTGCCGTTCGCACCGTCGAGGGTGAGGATGGGCTGGCTCGAGCGGGTCCAGTCGACGAGGTCCTTCGACGACCAGACGAAGAACTGGTTGCCGCCCCACCCGGGGACGCCGTCGGTGGTCGCGTAGACGTAGTAGGTGTCGCCGAACACCGCGATGTTGGGGTCGGCGTACAGGCCCGGAATGGCCGGGCTGTTCATGGTGATCGCCTTCAGCGTCCAGGTGGTCGTCGGCCCGCCGTCCGACGGCGTCAGCACGACCGTCTTCGGGCTGGACAGATCGCGGACCGTTCCGGATGCCGGGCTGGCGGTGACCCCCGCCGCGGTGGTGAAGGTCGGGGTCAGCGAGGTCAGCGGCACGCCGGGCTTCACCGGGAAGGTGACCACGCGGTTGCCGGAGTCGACGATCGGCGCCGTCTTGAGGACGTCCCCGGAGAGCGTGGCGTCCGCCAGGATCGTCGTGTTGCCGGAGGCGGCGAGCACCTCGGTCGAGGTGAGCGCCCGGTCGTAGATGGCGAACTGGCGGATCTGGCCGCGGAAGCGGTTGTCGGCGTCGTAGTTCGAGCGGCCGATGTAGTTGGCCGTCGCCCGGCCGCCGCCGATGTCCTTCGGGTCGATGGTCACGGTGGAGCTGCCGACCTTCACTCCGTCGAGGTAGATCGTGGCCGTCGTGCCGGCCAGCGTGTAGGTGAGGTGCGCCCACGTGCCCCGCGGCACGGCCCTGCCCTGCGACACCGTCTGCTCCGACCGGTAGTCGCCGGTCGTGATGCTGGTGCGGTAGCCGTCACCCGAGGTGAAGAGGTAGCCGTTTCCCGCGCCGGAGGCGGTGTTGCCGAGACCGTAGATGAAGTACGGCGTTGCCTGGGCGGGGTCGATCCAGACGTCGGCCTCGACCGTGATGTCGGTGATGCCGGCGAGCAGGTCGTCGGGGAGGTCCACGTAGTCGTCGACGCCGTCCAGGCGCAGGGCGCCGTCCTGCCGCGTGCCGCCACCCATGATCTGACCGTCGCGGCCGTTGCCGCTGCTGTCGAGGACGGACGTCCCCGAGCCCGAAGCGAAGTCGTACCGCAGGATCGCGCCTGCGGCATCGCCCGTGGCAGCCGACGCCGCAGGCGCGACGAACAAGGGAGCTGTGAGAGCCAACGCTGTCGCGAGGACGAGCGGTCGCAGGAAGGGCTTCATCGCACTTGCTCCTAGTTCGGCACCATTGCAGAGGAGAGCTGACGGGACATCAGCGATGTTCACGGTAACACTAAGTTGGGATGGGCGCGAGAGCCAGCGCCGGAGACTCCCACTGGGATCGCGCGGGAATCCGTAGAACGTCCGACGCCCCCGTCTGCGCGGGTGCGGTCGAGGGGGCGTCGTCGAGCAGGACCGTGCCGGATCAGGTCCTACTGCGGGCCATCACCGCACGCTGCAGGAGCACGAAGACCAGCAGGATCCCGCCGGTGATGATGGTGGTCGCCTCGGGCGGGATGCCGCCGTCACGGGTGATCAGCACGTTCATCAGACCGAGCACGAGGGCGCCGACCACGGAGCCGAGCACGAATCCGACGCCGCCGGTCAAGAGCGTCCCGCCGATGACGGTCGCCGCGATCGCGTCGAGCTCCCATCCGGTGCCGGTGATGTTCTGTGCGCTGCCGAGGCGAGCGGTGTACACCACGCCTGCGAGACCGGCGAGTGTCCCGCTGACCACGTAGATGAGCAGCTTCGTCCGAAGGACCGGCAGACCCATCAGCGCAGAGGACTGCTCAGAGCCGCCCATCGCGTAGACCGTGCGTCCGATCCGGGTGCGATGCAGCACGAAGTACGCCACGGCCACGACCATCACCGCGATGATCACGCCCGGGCTGATGACGAAGTCGTTGACCTTCGGCCCGTCGATCAGCTTGATCGGCGTCGCGAGCGCGAGCACCGGCGAGTCGTCTGCGAGGCGCTCCGGCACGGTGCTCAGCATCGAGGCGAGCCCCCGAGCCAGGAACATCATCGCTAGCGTCGCGATGAACGGCTGCACGTTGAAGTACTGGATCAGGATGCCCGACACCAAGCCGAACGCGGAGCCGATGAGGACCATGAGGAGGAGGACGACCCAGGGGTTCCAGCCGGCGTTGATCAGGAGCACGCCACTGACGCTGGTGAAGGCGATGACGGCACCGACGGAGAGGTCGATCCCGCCCGTCAGGATCACGAAGGTGAGTCCCACGGCGAGGATGATCAGGTGCGCGTTGTTGACCAGGAGGTTCGACAGCGTGCTGGCCTGCAGGATGCGACCATAGGCCGCTTCGCCATAGAGGAGCATGCCGACGAAGATGACCAGGGCCGCGAGGGTCGGCAGCTTCTCGCGGTGCTGGCCGATGTAGGACCGGACCGTCGTGCGCTCGGAGGCCGCCAGTGGGGCGGGGCGTGTCAGCAGGGCGCTCATGCGGGGATCGACTCCTTCTGCGGGGCGGGGCGGCGCGTTTCGCGCCGGTGGGAGAAGGCGGAGCGGACACGCTCGGACTGCAGAAGGCAGAGAGCGACGATCACGATGGCCTTGAATGCGGGCGTGGCCGAGGATGAGACTCCGAGGAACACCACCGTCTTGTCGAGCGTCGCGATCAGGATCGCTCCGACCGCGGCTCCGGCGATGTTGAACTTTCCTCCCGCGAGCGAGGTTCCGCCGATGACCACGGCGAGGATCGCGTCGAGCTCGAGCTGGTACCCGGTGCGGGACGTGTCGACGGTCATGACGCTCGCGGTCGCGAAGACGCCCGCGACACCAGCCAGGATGCCGCTGCTGACGTAGGCGGTGAGCAGGAGACCACGGCGGCTGATTCCCGCGAGGCGAGCGGCCTTCGGGTCCATGCCGATCGCCTCGATCATTAGGCCGAGAGCGCTCCTTCTGACCAGGAGGCCGACCGCGATCACGATCGCGATCGCGAAGAGGAACACCACGGGGAGGCCGAACACGTAGCCGTTCGCCACCCAACGGAAGGGCTCGTTGGTGGCGGCCGTGTTCTGACCGCCGGTGATCACCTTCGCAAGGCCGCGTCCAGCCAGCATCACGACGAGCGTGCTGATGAACGGCTGCAGTCCCACCACGGAGACGAGGATGCCGTTGACCGCTCCGAGGACGGCACTGACCAGGATGGCGAGGCCGAACGCCGCAGCGGCAGCGCCGAGCGAGTCGGGGGCGCCCTGGGCGTTCAGGAACTCCATCGAGACGGCGCCGGCGACGACCATGATGGAGCCGACCGACAGGTCGATGCCGCCCGTAGCGATCACGAGGCACATCCCGACCGCGATCATCAGGATCGGTGCCGCCGCGCGGGCGATGTCGATCAGGTTGCCGACGAAGTATCCGGTGGTCGGGCTCATCGAGACCGCCAGATATCCGGGATCCTTCACCACGTTGACCAGAAGGAGGAGGACGATCGCGACCACGCCCCCGAACCACTGCCGGCGGACGAGGCCGGCCAGGAGCGAGGTCCTTCTCGGCCGGGTATCGGTGCTCATGATGATGCCTCCTGCATGGTGCCCTCGAGGACGACGACGTCCTCGTCGACGACTCCTTCTGCTGCGATGGTATTGACGATCGACTCCGGCGTCACCGCGGAGTCGTTGAGGACTTGCGCGATCACACGGTGGTCCTTGAGCACGATGATGCGGTCGCTGAGGCGGACCACCTCGTCGAGCTCGGAAGAGATGAAGACGACGGCGACGCCCTCGCCAGCGAGAGCGACGATCTTCTCCTGGATCTCCGCCTTGGCGCCGACGTCGATGCCGCGCGTGGGCTCGTCCAGGATGAGGATCTCCGGCTGGGTTGCCAGCCAGCGGCCCAGGAGGACCTTCTGCTGGTTTCCGCCGGAGAGCTTGCTGATCGGGCGATCGGGGTCGGCGGGGCGGACGTTGAGCTCGACGAGGTACTTGTCGACGATCTCGTCCTTCTCCTTCTTGGAGAGAGGTCGGGCCCAGCCGCGTTTGGCCTGCACTGCGAGGATGAGGTTCTCCCGGACAGAGAGGTCCCGGATGATGCCCTCGTCTCGGCGGTTCTCACTGGCGAAGGCGATCTTGTGCGCAAGTCCGGCGGTGGGTGTCGGCACATCGACCTTCGCGCCGTGCAGGGTGATGTCACCCGTCTCGGGCTTGTCGACGCCGTAGATCAGGCGCGCGAGCTCGGTGCGGCCGGAGCCGAGGAGCCCGGCGAACCCGACGACCTCTCCGCGATGCAGGGTGAGGTCGGTGGGTTCGATCGAACCCTTCCGTCCCAGGCCCTTCGCCGTGTAGAGCGGTGCGTCTGAGTAGAGGTGGTCGCTACCCTCACGTTCGGCATCGAGGGAGCGCAGCGCTGCAATGTCCTTGCCGATCATCTTGGAGATGAGCGAGGTGCGGTCGAGCTCGGTGGTGAGGTACTCGCCGATGTACTTCCCGTTGCGCAGCACGGTGAGACGGTCGCTGATCGCGTAGACCTGGTCGAGGAAGTGCGACACGAACAGGATCGCGACGCCCTCGGACCGCAGGCGCCGGATGACCACGAAGAGGTTCTCCACCTCGTTGGCGTCCAGGCTCGAGGTCGGCTCGTCGAGGATCAGGACCTTCGAGTCGCTCACCGTGGAGCGGCTGATCGCGACGAGCTGCTGCATGGCGATCGAGAGGGTCGAGAGGGAGTGGCGGGTGTTGAGGTGATCCAGTCCGAGCTTGGCGAGGGCGACCTCGGCAGCCGCGTGCGTGGCCTTCCAGTCGATGCCGAACCTGCCGCGGACCTCGTAGCCGAGCATGACGTTCTCCCCGATGGAGAGGTTGGAGACGAGGTTGACCTCTTGGTAGACGGTGGAGATGCCGGCGGCCTGGGCGTCGGCGGTGCCGGTGAGGCGTCGCGGTGAACCGCCGATGACGATCTCGCCGCTGTCGATGCGGTAGACGCCGGTCAGTGCCTTGATGAGCGTCGACTTGCCGGCGCCGTTCTCGCCCATGAGCGTATGGACTTCGCCCGGGAAGAGGCGGAAGTCGACGCCGTCGAGCGCCTTGACGCCGGGGAAGCTGATCGAGATGTTCTTCATCTTGACGATCGGAGGTGAGGCGATCATGTCGCGTCCTTCCGTAGTGGAGCAGGGCGGACCGGAGCGGGGACGCCTATGGAGCGGATCACGCGGGGCCGGAGATGGTCCGGACCCGCGTGATCCGAGGGGGTGGGGTGCGCTGAGTCGCGCGATCGTGCCCTAGAACTTGCGGTCGGGCAGGACCTCGGCGGCGACCTCGGGCGAGTCGAAGGTCTCGCTCGGGACGACGATCGAGGAGTCGACCGTCTCACCGGCGAGCGTCTTCTCGACTGCGTCGAGGGCGGTGTCCCCGAACAGCGGGTTGTACTCGGCGACGAAGTTGAGCTGGCCGTCGGCAAGGGCCTTCAGCGCGCTGGAGGTGCCGTCGATCGTGGCGATCTTGACGTCGGTCCCGGGGGTGAGGCCGGCCTCCTGGACAGCCTGGATGGCGCCGAGGCCCATCTCGTCGTTCTGGGCGAAGACGAGCTGCACGTCGTTGTTGTTCGACTTGAGGACGGTCTCGAAGACGCTCTTGGCCTCCTCGGTCGACCAGTTGGCGGTCTGGGCACCGAGCTTCACGAACTTGGAATCGGCGCCGATGACGTCGTTCCAGCCCTCGTTGCGCTCGTTGACGACCGAGACGCCCGCGGGTCCCTCGAGCGTGAAGTAGTTCCCGCCGTCGGGGAAGGTGGACTCGGCCCAGTCCGCGACGGAGGTGCTCACCGCGATGTTGTCGGGCGCGATGCGCGTGGTGTAGAGGTCGGTGTTGTCCGGCTCGATGCCGCGGTCGATCAGGATGACCGGGATCTCGGCCTCCTGGGCGCGCTGCAGGGAGTCCTCCCAGCCCGAGCCCTCCGTGGCGGAGAGCAGGATGAGGTCGACGCCCTCGTCCACGAACGACGTGAACGAGTCGATCTGCGACTTCTGGTCGCCGTTGGTGGCCGGGGCGTACTTCAGGTCGTAGCCGGCCTCCTTGGTGAAGGTGTCCTCGATGTTGCCCTCGTTCGCCTGACGCCATGCGCCCTCGGGGCCGACGGCGACGAATCCGATGGTCGTCAGGTCACCATCGCCGCCAGCGCCGGAGTCGCCTGCGGAGCAGCCCGCGAGGCCCAACGCCATCGCTCCGAGGGCTGTGGAAACCAGGACCTTGCTGATGTGCCTCTTCGTGAGCATGTGTCTCCTCCTTGAGACCGCGGGCACGACGGATCGCGCCCGGGATGGGGTTCGGTCCGGCGATCCTGTATCAGGAGCGTCCAGAGCCGAGGTGATGTGGTGGCTGTGCAGTCAGGCGCGAGGGGGTCGCGTCATGATCGGAATGTTACCGTGAACAATCCGCGTGATGCAATGCAATCTTCACCATGGATCTTCCGAGTCCTCGTCGACGTCAGGATCGGAGTCCGCCGCGATCATCTCGACGACCGTGTCGACTGTCAGTCCCGGTCCGTTGCTGACCTCGCCGATCTTCTCGCGGTCCTTGAACACGACGATGCGGTCGCTCAAGCGGACGACCTCCTCAAGCTCCGACGAGATGTAGACGACGGCGATGCCCTCCTTCGCGAGCTGCGAGATGTGGGCCTGGATGTCGACCTTCGCGGCCATGTCGATCCCACGGCCCGGTTCGTCCAGCACGAGCACGCGCGGCCGGGTCGCCAGGCAGCGTGCGAGGACCACCTTCTGCTGGTTGCCTCCCGAGAGGAACTTGACGGGAATGTCCGGGTCGGCCGGCCTGATGTCGAGCACCTCGATGTACATGCTGACCATGTCGTCGCTCTCAGCGGACGAGAGCGGGTGAGACCACCCACGACGGGCCTGGATGCCGAGCACGATGTTCTCTCGGAGCGACAGATCGCCGATGATCCCGTCCTCGAGACGGTCCTCGCTCGCGTGCGCGACCCGGTTCCGGAGACCGGCGATCGGTCCGATCATCGGCGTGAGTTCGCCGTCGATGAGGATTCGGCCCGAGTCGGCGCGTTCCACGCCGCTCAGGAGCGAGGCCAGCTCCGTGCGACCTGATCCTCGTAAGCCGGCGAAGCCGACGATCTCGCCTCGGTGCAGCTCCAGGTCAGTCGGTGCGACGGCTCCCCGGCGGCCGAGGGCCACTGCCTGGTAGAACGGGGGACCGACGGGCTGTCGCCGATGTTCGCGGCGGTCGGAGCCGATCTTGCGGAGCGCGTCGATGTCCTTCCCGATCATCTTGGCGATCAGCTCGGCTCGGTCCATCGATCGCGCGGGATACTCGCCGACCGTGCTGCCGTCCCGCAGCACCGTGATCCGGTCGCTCAAGCTGAGGACCTGCTCGAGGAAGTGAGACACGAAGAGGATGGCCACGCCTCCGTCTCGGAGCCTCCGTAGCACGGCGAAGAGGCGGGCGACGTCGCCGGCGTCGAGGCTCGACGTCGGTTCGTCGAGCAGGAGGACACGGGGCCGGTCCACCATGGCGCGGCTGATCGCCACGAGCTGGCGCAGCGCGGGGGAGAGCGATCGGAGAGGGAGTCGGGTATCGAGATCGCCGAGACCGAGCTCGCCGAGCATCTCGGCCGCGCGCTGGTGGGTGCGGGACCATGAGATTCCGAACCCGCCGCGAAGCTCGTGTCCGAGCATCATGTTCTCGCCGATGCTGAGGTTGTCCGTCAGTCGTTCATCCTGGAACACCGCCGAGATGCCGGCCGATCTCGCATCAGCCGGCCCAGAGAAAGCACGCTCGACCCCGTCGATCGTGATCACGCCGGCACGGGGACGATGGACTCCGGTGAGCGTCTTGATGAGCGTCGACTTGCCGGCGCCGTTCCCGCCCAGGAGCCCGTGGATCTCCCCGGGTACCAGGCTGAGACTCGCCCCCGAGAGAGCGGGACCCGAATCGAAGTCCACATGGATCCCGACCATCTCGACGACGGGGTGCGGAGATCCCGGAGTCGTCCTCGACTGCGTGGCCACGTTCCGTCCTCCGGTCGTGTGCGGCGCGGCATCGGGTCACCGCGCGGGGTGCCGATGCTACGCGACGGGAAAGGAGATCGACCCCTAGGCCGAGCCCGGCCGTGGGGGTGCGGTCGATTCCCGGATAACCAGCTGCGTCGCGATGCGGGTGCGCTGGGGGATCTCCTCCCCGCGGATCCGGGCGTGGATGACCTCCGCGACTGCCGTCCCCAGCTTGTCGAAGTCCTGCCGGATCGTCGTCAAGGGCGGGAGCATGTGGCGCGCGGTCGGCAGATCGTCGAAGCCGATGATGCTGACGTCCTGGGGTACGCGGATGCCGCGTTCGACGAGTCCGTGGATCACGCCGAGGGCCATCTCGTCGTTGGCGACGACCATCGCCGTGAAGTCCGGGAGGGTGGTGAGGCTGGCGGCGAAGTCGTAGCCGGAGTCCGGGGTCCAGTCGCCGATCACGATCGGGCGCTCCCGCATGCCCCAGGACTTCGCCCGCGAATGGAACGCCCGTTCCCGGGAGCGAGCATCGAGCCAGTCGAGCGGACCGGCAAGGTGCAGGACGTCGCGATGACCGAGCGACGCCAGATGATCGACGGCCTCCGCCATGCCCGCCTGCTGGTCGACCGAGACCGTGAGGAAGGTCGGATCCTTCTCTGACTTCACCACGAGCGTCGGGATGCCGATGTCGACTGTGCGCAGGGCCGCCACCGACGACGAGCGCGGCGCGATCACGCAGAGGGCGTCGATCCCCAGGCCTGTCAGGTGCTCGATGGCGTCGAGCGGGGTCATGTCCCGGTCGTTGTGCACGGCGACAGACGTGACGGAGTAGCCCTTCTCGCGCGCCGCCCGTTCGATGGCGCGGAGCGTGCTGGACGGGCCGAACTCCGCACCGCTCTCAACCATCACCCCGATGCGGTCCGTGCGTTGCGTGACGAGCGATCGGGCCGCCACGTTGGGGCGGTAGTTCAGCTCGTCGACCGCCTTCAGCACCTTCTGGCGCGTCGAGTCCTTGATGTTGGGGTGCCCATTCAACACACGAGAGACGGTCATGTGCGAGACGCCCGCGATAGCGGCGACCTGCTTGAGGCCCGGGCGACCAGCCACCACCACGACCCCCTCCGCTCCACGGGCGAGCGCACCGCAGACGAGCGAGCGAGCGGGCGGGCGAGGAGCGCGCTCCGCCCACCTCCTAGAGCATAGCCAGGCGCCTGCACGGCAGCTGCGGAGTCACCCGGACTCCGGGCGTCCGAGGGGATCGGTGTCCACGCAGTGTCAGCGTGACTGACGGCAGTGGCGTCCCCTCGGTGGGAGCGGCCATTCGGATGGCCTCGGTGGCGAGGCCCTAGTTCTCCCCACGACCGGTCGGCTCGGGGAGCAGGAACTGCACCTCCCAGCCGTTGAGCGGCAGGGCGGAGGCAGAGATGCGCTCCCGGACCGCGGTCTGCTCTTGCTCCGGCGCGACGATCTGGACCGTGGCCACTCCGTCGATCCGAGATACCCCATCGTCCGCCCAGAAGGCGGTGACGTCGTGCTCCTTGACGAGGTCGCAGAGCAGGATCGCGTACCGGTCGTGGTCGCCGGGATCGGCGGTCACGCCGAGCGCCGCCCCGTTGATCTCGACGGGCACGTCGTCGGGGAGCCCGGCGGCCTCCCGGAGATCGTCGGCATGGGTGACGAGCGGGAGCAGCGAGAGGAGTCCGTCCGGCTCCTCCTCGGTCTGGACGAGCGTGAACTGACCGCGATCCCCGATCATCGGCTGGATGTCCATGCCGGGGACCGTCTCGCCGATCGCGTCGGTCAGCCGCTCTATGTCGAATCCGAAGTCGATGCAGGTGGGCGAGGAGGCAGTCCGAGACGGCAGCGTCCCGGCGGTGTGCGCGGAGACGGAGGCCCCCTCATCGGTGGCGATCCGCACCGACCACGAGACCGTGCCCTGGTACTCCGTCGTGCATGTCGCGTCGAGGAGCTCGGAGAGTCCCGCCGGATCGACGTCCAGGTCGATGCGCGACATCGCGTCGGAGAAGGTGGGCGCTTCGACCCACCGTTCGGAATCGCGGACCTCCACACCGGGCAGGGCGGCCACCCGTGTGGTCAGGTGGTCGAAGCCCACGTCCCGTCGCTCGAAGTGCGTCTCGTCGATGCTCCACCCGACGATGATCAGCGCGCCCGAGAGGACGCCGACTCCGAGGAGCCCGAGGACGGTGGTTCTCATCCATCTCGCCATGCTCGAGGATCCCACCAGGCATCCGCGGGACGCCACAGCTGCCCATGGACGTCGGGAGAACAATCGGTTGTTGAGCCGCGACGCCACAGTCACCGCACTGAGCGTTATCTCTCGCTCGTCACCGTGAATTCCCCTGTGCTGGGCTGCCGCTATCCGGCGCCACCCGCGGATTCGGGCGTGCATGTCGTCCTCCTCGTCCGGCGTCTCGACCGGTCGCTCTCCGTAGGCTCGTTTGCTCGGCGCACGCGGCGACCCAGCAGGCGGGCTCACTGGATCTCAAGCTCCGTGTCGGTCCGCTCCGGTCGCGACGGATGGGGCACGACCCCATCGGAACGGACCCGATCGCCAGGAGCGTGAGATCAGGCCGATCGTGCCTGTCGAGGGACGGCATGCATGGGCCCATCTCCTGAAGGACGCGGCTCGCGCTAGCGGTGAGCGCGGTGGTCGCGTCACTCGGTGGTGCCGGGAATGTCGTCGTGCGCAGTGGCGGGCTGCTGCGCCTCGCGAGGAGGAGCACGATCATACGGGCGTAGCTTCGATCACATGGAGCTACGGGATGACACCTTCACCGCTATGACGATTCGGCGTGCTCAGGAGAACGTGGACGCGGGTGGTAAGCCGTTCTCCTGCCTGCTCGTGAAGGACGGCGTGATCGTGGTCGCCGCCGACAACCATGTGGCGCAGACCGGGGACCCCACGGCGCATGCCGAGATCCGGGCCATCCGCCTCGCCGCGGAGCAGGGCATCACGGACCTCCGCGGATTCGATGCCTATGTCACCGCGTACCCGTGCCCGATGTGCCTGGGAGCCCTGTACTACGCCCAGCCAGACCGCGTCGTCTACGCCGTGTCGCGCGAGGAGGAAGGCGAGCACTACGAGGACGGCAACCGTCTCATGAGCCTCGACACGTTCTACGACGAGTACGCCAAGTCGATCGCCGAGCGCGCCCTCCTGTCCGCGCGCGGCCATGCCGAGGACGCGACCGCACCGTTCCGGGCGTGGACGGCGCGGCACGCGTCCTGACGGCACCGCGGTCGTATCCGCGTCATCACCAATGGCGCAGGGGGCCGGTCTTGCCCGGCTATCACCGGTGCATGCCCGGGAGCGAACCGCTTGGCCATCCCCTGAGTGGCATCGGTCTCGTCGGATGCCGCCGGATCGAGTTGACTGACGGCATGCCGCGCTTTTCGGGAATCCACCACCTCGCTCTCACGGTCCGCGACCTCGAGGTCAGCGTCGCGTTCTACGAGCGTGTCCTTGGGGCACCGCCCACGGCGCAGCTGGACGGCCACGACCTCCGCCGCGAGCTCTTCGCGCTCCCGGGTGGGACGAACCTCGGCCTCACTCAGCACGACCCGACCGCGACGGGGACCTTCACCCCGTTCCAGCCGGGCCTTGACCACCTCGGCTTCGCCGTCGACAGCCGCGAGGAGTTGGAGCTCTGGGCCGAGCACCTCACCGATCACGGCATCGCACACAGCAGCATCGTCGATGTGTCGTACGGATCGGCGCTCAGTTTCACGGATCCAGACGAGATCGCCCTCGAGTTCTTCACGCCCCACGACGGCGGCTGAAGGTGTGGTGCCCGTCGCGCCCGCGAGCGGCTGCATTTTGGCGTCGGCAGGCGTCGTATGCGACTGACTAACCAAGGAGTCGACCGCATCCGACCTGTGAGACATGTCCTGTAGGGGATCCTCCGCTGGTCAATGTCGGAGCGCCTCGTTTGTTATCGGTCGGGGCCGGAGCGGGGAACTACGGTGGCCTGCATGAGTGATGTGCGTCTGACCGGCCAACTCGTGTGCAAGAACTGCGAAGAGAGGGATCTCGTCGTCCAGAATCTGCCGCAACACGTCAAGTTGACGCGCGCAGAGCCCGGGTGCCTCGCCTTCGAGGTCACACAGACGATCGATCCTCTGGTGTGGCGCGTGGAGGAGCACTTCGAGGGTGAGGAGGTGTTCCGGGCACACCAGGCTCGTGTGGCGAGCAGCGAGTGGGGGCGGATCACGTCGCTGATCGAGCGCCGCTACGTCGTCGAAGGCCTGTCCCGCTGACCCATCCCTCAACGGGCAGCGCGAGGGTACCCGAGCGGCGAGCGTGGAAGTGCCATCGATGGCAAGGCGTCAGCCGGCCGTATTTTGTGCGTTCTTCGCCCAGGTACCTCATCCGATTTGTTTCGGCATCTGAGGGGGAGGAGCCTGACGCGTCGTGGGGCGCGGCGTCAGGCTCCTCGGTGCAACTCGTTCGGGTCGGTCGCATCCTGCCAGGGCGTGCTCCTTGAGCTGGTCGATGTCCTGGTCGTCCGCGAGCACCGTAGTCACCCGGCAGCTCCGCCCTCGGGTGACGCCGACGGGGGAGTAAACGCCCAATAGACCGGCCCCCCGGCCGCCGGCTCTCTCTGCTTCGGCCGGGGTGTTTGACGTCGGCGCATGGTCGGTAGATGACCTACGAGCTCGCCCACCGACCCCGCATGGAGAGCACCGCGGACCTCGTCGCGGTCGATTCCGCCTCGTCCTGGGAGGCTGTCGAGCAGCTCGGCAAGATGATCCCGGACGAGCACGTGATCCTCTACGACCGGCTCGTCAGCTAAGCGCCCGACTTCGGCTCGTCCCGCTCGTCAACGGCCGCCGGAGCCGTGGCCGAGTCCTGCCCGGCGAACGCGTTCAGTCTGCCGCTGTTCTGCATCATCCACGCCACCGCGGAGTTCAACGACTCCTCGCGGCGGATCCAGATCCGTTGCCCGCGCGCGTTCCGCGCGTCCGCGTAGATCTCGAACGTGAACGTGTCCCCGATCTCTGCCCGGAGTCGCATCACGTACCCGAGGACGGGGTGGTCCTCGACCTGCACCCGCCAGTAGCCGGCCTCGAGGTGCGCCCAGGGGTGCTGTCCTGTGCTGCGGACGAGGCTGTCGATGCCGTCGAGTTTGCTCTTGACCTTGCTCACCGGGTGGTCTCCTTCGTCGATCTTGTCGATGTGGGAGCATCCGGCCACGCTCGTCGATGAGCATAGATAGGACTGCCGACAAGCGCTGCACTAAGTCAAAGCGCGGATAATGAGGACTTGAGGGTGCCGAGGGGTGCCTATGCCCCCAAGGCGCACCACGAGGAGAGACAGTGTCTGATCGCGATTCTCGCGCCCGTATTGCTCACCAGCTCCTCATATTAGAAGACATAGCGGAGCATGCAAAGAGTGCTATACCTACAAATCTTGCAAACCCTGGATATCCGCTGACACTCGATGACAAAGCGCTCGAGCCCTACCATCTCAGCCATGTCGTCGCCAACTGTCTCACCAACGCGGCAGATGTTCTTGCGACTGCGCGGTTAGTTCTTGACGATGATGGGGCTCTACGCGTTCCTATTGTCGGGATATATCCCTTGATGCGGTCTGCTCTTGAGGCGTCGGCCCTAGCCGTCTGGTTGTTAAGTCCTGATGATCCGCGCATTCGACGCAGTCGAGCACTGTCAGTGAGATGGGCCGATATGATTTACGACGACACGAATATCAGGGCGGTAATAGGTGCTTATGATGAAGATACTAAAGAGGCTCGATCGTTCAAAGCTGAAATGCTCCGCAAGAACGCCCGTATCGTAAAAAGAAGAAAGGAACTGCTCAATAAGGTTGCTGATGCGCTAGATATAGAAATTGTCGATCGCCCGGGATTCGGCCCAATCATCGGCGACACTGCTGATTTTGTGGGCCTGCCTGTGGGGCAACTTCGGGGCACTTATGGGATCTTGTCGGGACTGACTCATCCATCCCTTTCGGGAACGCTCCGCATGTCCACTGTAAATCGGCCTGAGAAAAGCGAAGCGGACGGAACGCTCACTGTTAACATTTCAGCTGACCTTAGTACGGTCGCTTTCGCTATCGACTCGGCCGTTGTTATGTATATGAAAGCAACAGCAATATTAGGTAAGCGAACTGGTTTGCGAGAAGTTGCTTGGCCCACGAAGGACACCGCGATGCGGGTTCTGCCTCCCGACTAGGGCGGGCGGCAGGGGGTTTAGCGGTCGCGGAACAGGGCCATCAGCTCGGCGGAGATTCGGCCGCGCACGCCGACCTTGTGGCCGTTCTCGCGGAGCCAGGCACGCGCCTCGCTGCGCTCGGCCGCGTTGCCACTGGTTGCAGCCTTCGACAGCGGCTGCGGCGCCGGCCCACGGCGACCGCCAGCAGCCTTCCGGCCGGCAGCGATGTACGGCGCGAACGCCTCACGCAGCTCGTCCGCGTGCTCTGGGCTGAGGTCGATCTCGTAGTCCGTGCCGTCGAGGGAGAACGAGACGGTGGTGCTGTCCTCTCCGAGGACGGTCCCGTCGATGTCGTCGACGAGCTGTGTGGTGGTCTTCTTCGCCATTTGTGCCCCCCGGCTGTTGGTTCCTCTGCTCGGAGTCTAGGGAGGCGGGGAAATGCGCCCGGTCAGGAGGGGAGCGGGTCGACGAGATCTGGCCGGTTGTTCCGGACGCTGTTCACGTCCCGGGACACCTCGTAGTGCTCGAGGTCGTGCGAGACCTGGAGCGACTCCCGGTCGAGGAGCTTGAGGAGGTCCTCCGCCGGCAGGTGGTCACCGAGCCAGTCTTCGTACGCGTCCGGCGTCAGGCACGCCGGCATTCGGTCGTGGACCTCGCCCGGCGCCACGTGCGCGTCGCGGGTGATGATCGCCATCGAGAGGCGCCACTTGTCCGGGTCGTCCTCCGCCTTGGTCGGATCCGGCCACGCGGACACGATGCCGGCCATCGCGATCGCCGCGTCCGGCTGGTAGATGAAGTGCGGCTGCTTGCCTGTCTCGGTGACGACCCACTCGTAGTACCCGGCCGCCGGGATGATCGCCCGCGCGGTGGCGAACGACTTGCGGAACATGGGCGAGGTGGAGACGGTCTCGATGCGGGCGTTGATGGGCTGCGGCCGCTGCTTCTTGAAGTCCTTCGCCCACCCGGGCACGTACCCCCAATGCACGGCCGGCATCGACCGTTCCCCGTCGCGCTCGCGCACGAGGGACACGTCGCGGGTCGGTGCGACGTTGAAGTCGTCCCGCAGTGGATCGAACGCATCCAGCAGGTCGGGCAGGAGGTCTCCGGAGGCCCGGGTCACGACGAAGCGTCCACACATGCGCTCAGCCTCGTCTCAATCGCCCGCGGCCGCACGTGCGAGGCGGCGCAGCCGTACGGCCTCGATCGTGCCGAGCGTGACCATGAGGGCCCCGGCGGCCACGAGGAGGATCCACCCGACCAGGACGCCAGCACCGGCCGTGAATGCCGTGTAGGTGCGCTCTCCGGCGAACGCGAGGAAGAACACCGCGAGCCCGAACCAGGCCATGGCGTTGGTGATGCGGGCGGTGCGTGCGAGGTTCTGGGGCTGGAACATGCCCCTACGATCCCACTGGCCGCTCCGCGCAGTCCAAGCGAATCGGCCGCATGCGGCTAACGGGTGAAGCCGCCGTGATCGGTCTCCCTCGAACCTTCCACAGGTCCAAGGGGTGACACGAACTACGACGGCTTCCGAAACCCGAAACAGCCAACTACTCAGAGAGCGCGTCAACTGCGGGAGTATGCGTCCACTGTACCGTGAGGGCGATGATCCCACTACCTGATCTGGACGAGCAGAAGGCGCTCATTCAGAGCATCGCGCCGGTACGGTTGCGCCGTTTCCGCAGCGCGACCGGTGGCGCGGACCGGGCGGCCGTGGAGCTCTACGTCGTCGATGCGCAGCTGTCATCGCACCTGCACGCCAGCCTCCGGCTCGTCGAGATCACGCTACGCGAGCACCTGCATCGTGCCTTGACGGCGGCGTTCGGGGAGCGGTGGTTCGAGCTCAAGCGCGATGTCTTTGACGAGGAGACGCGGGATCAGATCGATGACGCGATCAGGAAGGTGGGGCCGAAGGCACCCGCCGGGAGGGTGGTCGCTCAGCTGATGCTCGGAACGTGGGTGAACCTGCTCGGCCGCGGTGCTCACACGCCCGACGGCGTCAAGGCGCAGTACGTGCGTGATCTCTGGGAACCCGCCCTCGAGGCGTACTTCCCCTACGGCACCCGCAAGCAGATCCACGGTCTCGCGCACGGGCTGAACTCTGCCCGCAACCGCATCAACCACTGCGAGCCCGTCGTGTTCGGGTTCCCTCAGCCCGGCATGGGTGAGGGCGGCATCCAGATCAGGCGCGCTCCTCGGCTGATCCTGAGCGACATGCGCACCCTGTTGGGGCACATGCACCCACGCCTCCAGGGCTGGACAAGCCGCTGGGCGGAAGTCGACGAGCTGCTCGGGCACGAGCTCATTGAGCCTGCCCTCGACGTTGTCGACCGGGACCCGAAGGTCGACCTACGCCGATAAGCGCACTGTCGCGCCCCTACGAATCGGTGGCCGTGCGGGCTGCTTCGGCCTGATGCCGGTACAGGGTCGCCCGGCTCCACCCGACGAGTTGTGCTGCCTCCTCCGCGGTTCGACCGCGTGCTCGAGCGTCGGCAGCGGCGCGGAGCTTGTCGGCGATGATGGCTGGATCGGATTTGGGTCGGCCGAAGCTGGTTCCATTCGCACGCGCGACGGCGATACCGGCATTGACGCGCTCGACGATGAGCTCGCGCTCGTACTCAGCCAGGCTCGCGAGCATGCCCAGCATCAGCCGGCCCGAAGTGGTCGCCGGGTCGATTCCGTCGGAGATGGACCGGATCTGCACGCCGCGTTCGCGCAGCAGCTTCACGGTGCTGAGGACGTCGAGCATGGAGCGGCCGAGGCGGTCGATGCGCCAGACGACGATGGTGTCGCCGTCCTCGGCGTACTCGAGCAGCTTCTTCATCCCCGGCCGCTCGATCGCGGCCCGGCTACCGGAGGTGACGTCGGCGAACACGTCCCGCTTCTGCACGCCGTCCTTCACGAGCGCGTCGAGCTGCAGCTGCGCATCCTGACTCGTCGTGCTTACCCGCGTGTATCCCAGAAGCCTCACCCGAGCAGTCTGCCTCAGAAACACCGGTGGCAGGTCCCTCCGAGACACTTCACGGTGAGACGACTTACCGAGGCGTCAGAGGCTCAGCAATCAGGCTGGCTCGACGCTGCTCGAACGGGCAGATCATCGTGTCTCGTAAAGCTATTGCTTTTCGAGACGCTTGAAGACAGAGCTCTCCCTACCCGGAGGGAGGGGCATTTTCGGGCTAGTGGCTCGAGTCGGCGTTCATGTCGCCGATCGTGTCCAGGATGAGGACCACGCGCTCGGTGGGCGTGCCACTCGGCCCGAGGATCACGATGAAGGTGAGCGTCGAGACGACGACGATCACCAGGATCACGATCAGGGCGAGGACGCACAGCACCACGGTGGGGTTCACCTTGGGGAGCCACCCGAAGAGCAGGTTGAGCATGTCAAACCTCCGCCGGGTTGGGAGCGTGAATGCTCCCATCTGACATCGCACCGGATGGTGCGATGAGTTCTGGGGTCGCGACGACGATCGCGTCGCTGGGGACACTGGAGGAGAGCGCCATGGGCGCCCGGGCTGCTCAGCTGACATGCCCGAAGTACGCCGCTGAGGACCGACTTGGTCGAAAAAGTGCGGATGGCACTCCGGGGGCGTGCGGGCATGAAAAAAGCCAGCCCGTGGGCTGGCTTGAGGAAGGGACGTCGCAGATGATCGGGCGCAGTGGCCCCGCACGAAGTGACGCGAGTCTATTGAGCCGGATTCGCACACGTGTCAAGGACACGAGGCTTACCTACCGAAGACCGTGCGGCTACGTCGTCTCGACGGCTACGGACGCGATCGGCCCCACGATTTGGCGCGAGCCTATCGGCTCACTGTGACACCCGTGTCAAGCACGATCCGCCCCCGGCAGCTGGGGTAGCGACGGCGCCGGGCGTGAAAAAGGCCAGCTCATCGCTGGCCTAGGCGCGAACCCGTTCCGGACATAGATATCCACCGACGTGCTCATCATACGACTCTTTGACCGGAGACACGAGGACGCAGATGTGCCGTGCACCTACAACCGTAGGGGAGGAACCCACGCCACGGCGATGCGCCAGCATGAGTCCGACATCTTCAACCTAAGGGGTGAAGTCACTGGTCCTGCTCGTCCGCGACCTTCCCCACTTTCAAGTAGTGGGGGGACATCGTGGGTCTGTCAACTCCGACGCGCATCGGGGGCGTGTCGACGACGCCGTTCGATGAGCACGGTGTCACGCCAGACGCCCGCGAGCGGCCCGTAGGTCATGCGGGCGATGCGTTCCCGGGTGCCGACCTGCCGGAATTCGGCCGCCGCGTGAAGGGCGAGGGTCGCGGTGTTCTCCGGGAACAGGCTCGCTTGGATCGTCCAGATGTCTGCGGCGTCGGCCGCCTCGGTGAGCGCATCCAGGAGCACACGGCCGATGCCGCGGCCACGCGCCGCGGCGGCGACGTAGACGGAGTGCTCCACGACGCCCCGGTAGACCTCCCGGGTGGAAGTCGGGGAGATGGCGACCCAGCCGAGGACCTGGTCGCCGTCGACGGCAACCAGGCGCCCGACGTCGAGCTTGCCGGCGTCGAACTCGTCCCAGGACGCCGGAGGTGTGGCTTGGAAAGTGGCGTGGCCGGTGTCGATGCCCTCCTGGTGGATGTCCCGGACGGCAGGCCAGTCGGCCGGGACGAGGGGGCGGATCACGCGCAGCAGCTTGACCCGTCGGAGCTTGTGCCGACGTCGGTCGAGCACACACCGGTCTCGGGGAGCACGAGCTGGACGCGGCGGGCAGCGTCGTGGTTCCCGGCGAGCTCATCGGCGATGGAGCGGACCTGCTCGTACCCGGTGGCGAGCAGGAACGTGGGCGCGCGGCCGTAGCTCTTCATGCCCGCGATGAAGAACCCGGGCTCCGGGTGCGCGAGCTCCGCGACCCCGTGCGCGGGGACGCTGCCGCAGGAGTGCAGGTTCGGGTCGATCAGCGGCGCCAGCAGGCGCGGCGCCTCGACGATCTCGTCCAGCGACAAGCGGATCTCCCGCAGCATGTCGAGGTTCGGGCGGAACCCGGTCGCGTTGATGGCGATGTCGGCTTCGACCCGGTACGGGTCGTTCCGGCGCCGCCCGACGAGCGCGACGCGGTCCTCGTCGGCGGCGGCGACCTGGTCGATCTCGAACCGGTCGATGAGGGTGATGGCGCCCTGGCGGACGAGGTCGTGGACGATGCCGCCGAGCGCGCCGCGCTCGGGCAGCTCGTCCCCTGCGGATCCGTAGACGCGGACGGGGCTGGTGGAGCGGATGGCCCAGGTGATGGTGGTGCCGGGTTCTTCGCGGGCGAGGGCGGCGAGCTTGATGAGGGTGTTCGCGGCGGAGTGGCCGGCGCCGACGACAACCACGTGCCGGCCGGCGAACCGGGCCCGGTCGGCGCCCTGGACGTCGGGCAGGGCGTGGCTGATTCGGTCCGCGACCTCGGCCGGGACCGCGGGTGCGAGGCCGTTGGAGGTGAGGGGGTTCGGGGAGGCGTAGGTGCCGGAGGTGTCGATGACGGCCCGAGCGAGAGCGTCCTCGACACCGGCCGCGGTGTCGAGGCGGAGAAGGAACGGGGCGGATGCGCGCTTCGTGGAGCGGGTGCGGTCCATGCCCTGCCGGGTCACCGCCTGCACCCGGGTCCTGTACCGGATCCGCGGCGCGAGCTCCGGGGTCGCGGCCAGCGGGGCGAGGTAGCTGTCGACGAGGTCGTGCCCGGTGGGGAGGCGCTTCGCCGCGGGCGCATCCCAGCCGCCGGCATCCAGGAGTCGGGCTGCGGCGTCGTCGACGAGGTACTCCCACGGGGAGAACAGGCGCGTGTGGCCCCACTGCTTCACGGCGGCGCCGGCGGTGTCACCTGCTTCGTAGAGGACGACGTCGATGCCGCGCTCGAGCAGCTGCGCGGCCGCGGCAAGCCCGACGGGGCCCGCGCCGATGATCGCGACCGGCAGGCCGGCGAGGCGTCGCTCGTCGGTGCGGGGCGGGACGGTCAGGGTCATCGACATACGGGGCTCCTCAGAGGCGGTGGGCGGGTCAGCGGGTGGCGGGCTGGAGCTCGGCGAGGAGTTTCTGCACGCGGTTCTTGATGTCGTCGCGGATCGGGCGGACCTCATCCAGGCCCTTGCCCCTGGGGTCGGTGAGCTCCCAGTCCTCGTACCGCTTGCCGGGGAAGATCGGGCACACGTCGCCGCAGCCCATCGTGATCACGACGTCCGAGTCCTTCACCTGCTCAGTGGTCATGAGCTGCGGCACGGCCTGGGAGATGTCGATGCCCTCCTCGGCCATGGCCTCGATGGCGACGGGGTTGATCTGATCGCCAGGCTCGGAGCCGCCGGAGCGGACCTGCACGGTCCCGCCGGACAGTTCGCGCATGTACCCGGCGGCCATCTGGGAGCGGCCGGCGTTGTGGATGCAGACGAACAGGACGGTGGGGGCAGCGGTGGTGTCGGTCATCGAAGACTCCTTAACGTGTGCGGTGGAAGGTCAGACCCGGTCGGCGACCGGGTCGAGTGCTGAGGCGGCGGGATCGGCGGCGATGGCCGGGTCCGTGGTGCGGGTGGGGAACAGGCGAGGGCGCAGCCAGAGGGCGGCGTAGACGAGGGCGAGCAGCGCCGGGACCTCGATCAGCGGGCCGACGATGCCGGCGAGGGCCTGCCCGGAGGTCGCGCCGAAGGTCCCGATCGCGACGGCGATGGCGAGCTCGAAGTTGTTCCCCGCCGCGGTGAACGCGAGGGTCGTGGTGCGCTCGTAGCCGAGGCCCACGGCCTTCCCGAGGAGGAACCCTACGAGGAACGTGACGGCGAAGTAGATGATCAGCGGGATCGCGATGCGGACCACGTCCAGCGGCCGGTCGATGACCTGCTGCCCCTGGAGCGCAAAGAGCATGACGATCGTGAACAGCAGTCCGTAGAGGGCGAACGGGCCGACCTTGGGCAGGAACCGGTCCTCGTACCAGGTGCGACCGCGGGCCTTCTCGCCGATGCGGCGGGACAGGTACCCGGCGAGCAGCGGGATCCCGAGGAACACCAGCACGGACGCGGTGATGGCCCAGAACGAGAACTCCGCGCTCGTGGTCGGAAGGCCCAGCCAGGACGGCAGGAGCTGGAGGTAGAACCAGCCGAGCGCGCCGAACGCGAGGACCTGGAAGACGCTGTTGACCGCGACGAGGAACGCCGCAGCCTCCCGGTCACCGCACGCGAGGTCGTTCCAGATCAGCACCATCGCGATGCACCGGGCGAGGCCCACGATGATCAGGCCCGTCCGATACTCCGGCAGGTCCGGCAGCAGCAGCCACGCGAGGGCGAACATGAGCGCGGGGCCGACGATCCAGTTCATCGCGAGCGACGAGATCAGCAGGCGCCGGTCGCCGGCGACCTGGCGGGCGTCCGAGTACCGGACCTTCGCCAGGACCGGGTACATCATCACCAGCAGCCCGACGGCGATCGGGACGCTCACCGACCCGACGCTGAACGCGTGCAGCGCCTCGCCGACCGCAGGGGCGGACACCGCGAGCAGGAGGCCGGCACCCATCGCGGCGAGGATCCACACCGGCAGCAGCCGGTCGGTCGTGCCGAGGCGGACGGGAGCAGGAGCAGCAGGAGGCATCGAGGGGTGTCGCGTCTTTCGGTCAGCGGGGGCATCGACGTACGTCGATGAACCGAGCATGACGTAACCCATCGACGGCTGTCAATGTGTGGCAGGATCGGCTGCATGGCCGTTCTTGACATGCTCCCCATCGCCGACGTGACCGCGTGCTGCGCACCGCTCACCCGGGAGGCGATGAGCGCCGAGAACGCCGACAAGCTCGCCCGATCACTGCGCGCGATCGCCGACCCCGCACGGCTCCGTGTCATCTCGATGGTCGCCGCGCACGACGGCCAGGAGGCCTGCGTCTGCGACCTCACCGAGCCGCTCGGCCTCGGCCAGTCGACCGTCTCGCACCACCTCAAGGTCCTCGTCGACGCCGGCATCCTCAGTCGCGACAAGCGCGGCAGCTGGGCCTACTACCGCCTCGTGCCTGGCGCCCTCGACTCCCTCGCGGGGCTCATCGCCACCGTCTGATCAGATGCCGCCCTGGCGGAGATCGATTCGGCGGAGCAGTTGCGCGTTGAGGGCGACGACGATGGTGGATGCGCTCATCAGCAGGGCGCCGATGGACATGGGCATCACGAACCCGATCGGCGCGAGGACACCGGCGGCGAGCGGGACGGAGATGAGGTTGTAGCCGGCTGCCCACCAGAGGTTCTGCTTCATCTTCCGGTAGCTCGCGCGGGAGAGGTGGATCACGGACAGCACCGAGCGGGGGTCGTCGGAGGCGAGGATCACGCCGGCGGACGCGATGGCCACGTCGGTGCCGGCGCCGATCGCGATGCCGACGTCCGCCTGGGCGAGGGCCGGTGCGTCGTTGACGCCGTCCCCGACCATGGCGACCTTGCGGCCTTCGTCCTGGAGCTCGCGGACCTTCGCAGCCTTGTCCTCCGGGCGCACTCCCGCGAAGACCCGGTCAATGCCGAGCTCGTCGCCGACGGTGTGCGCGACGGCTTCGGCGTCGCCGGTGATCATGACCACCTCCACGCCGGCGGCGTGCAGGGCGTGGATGGCGTGCCGAGATTCCTCGCGTACTTCATCCGCGAGGGCGATCGCGCCGATCACGTCTCCGTCCTGGAGGACGTGCAGGATGATCCGGCCCTCCTGCACCCACTGCTTCGTCCCATCCATCGGGGTCGCGTGGTGCGAGTCGAGCATCGCGGGGCCGCCGACGCTGATCGTTGCGGCGTCTACCTGTGCGGTGACGCCGACCGCCGTGGACGCTTGGAACTCCCGTGCCCGGGGGACGGCGAGGTCGCGCCGGGCAGCGGCGGCGACGATGGCGCGCGCGAGAGGGTGCTCGCTATCGGCTTCGACAGCGGCCGCGATGGCGAGGACACCGTCCGCGTCACGTCGGCCGGTGCTGAGCACGTCCACGACGGTGGGCTCGCCCTTGGTCAGGGTGCCGGTCTTGTCGAACAGGACCGTGTCCACGGTGCGCATCGTCTCCAGCGCGAGGCGGTCCTTGATCAGGATCCCGGCCTTCGCGGCGCGCTCGGTGGCGATGGACACCACCAGCGGGATCGCGAGCCCGAGCGCGTGCGGGCAGGCGATGACGAGGACGGTGATGGTGCGGATCACCGCGTCTTCTGGCCGGCCGAGTAGCGTCCACGCGATCGCAGTGAGGATCCCGGCGCCGAGGGCGAACCAGAACAACCATCCGGCGGCGGTGTCGGCGAGACGCTGCGCGCGCGAGGTGGAGCTCTGCGCCTCGGTGACGAGTCGCTGGATGCCCGCCAGTGCGGTGTCGTCACCGATCGCGGTGATCTGAACGCGGATCGCGGTGTCGGTCGCGACGGTGCCGGCGACTACCCGGGCGCCCGGGCCTCGAGACACCGGCTGCGACTCACCGGTGATCATCGACTCATCCACATCGGCTGTGCCCTGCACGATCAGGCCATCAGCAGGGATCCGCCCACCGGGACGGACGATGACCACGTCCCCCACGCGGAGCTCGGCCGGTGAAATCGTCACGACGTCATCGCCGTCGACGCGTTCGGCTTCATCGGGAAGCAGCGCCGCGAGGGACTCGAGCGCGGAGGAGGTCTGCGCGAGGGAGCGCATCTCGATCCAGTGCCCCAGCAGCATGATCACGATCAGCAGCGCCAGCTCCCACCAGAAGTCGAGCTCGTGATCCAGCAGCCCGAGGCTCGCCCCCCATGAGGCGAGGAACGCGACCGTGATCGCCAGCGCGATCAGCAGCATCATCCCCGGACGACGGCTCTTCAGCTCGCTGACGGCGCCCGTGAGGAACGGCCGCCCACCCCACACGTACATGAGGGTCCCGAGAACGGGAGAGACCCAGCCGAGGGCGGCGACGTCGGGGAGCGTGTAGCCGAGGATCATCGCGAACATCCCGCTGGCGCCGACGACCGGGATCGCGAGGATCAGCATGATCCAGAACAGCCGCCGGAACTGCGCGACGTGATCCCCATGCCCGCCGCCATGCCCGGCATGGCCGTGCCCGCCCATGGCGCCGTGCTGCTCCTGGGGGCCGCCGCTGGCGGCAGCGTGGGCGTGATGATCGCCCGACGTCGCGGGGGTGTCGTGCTGGTGGTGCGACTGCACGTGAGAAGAGTCAGATCGACGATCGTTCATGGCCCCGAATGTATACCCCCCGGGGGTATTTGCATACCCCCTAGGGGTACCCGCCTGCACATGGGGCATACTGGTTAGGCGCGCGTCGGGAGTCGTGACGGCTACCAGGTAGGAGGGTGTGAACACATCGCCCTCGTGTGGTGTTGACGTCACGATCGGGTAACGTACGCCGAGTAGCAGCGGCAACAGGAAGGAGTTCGCATGGTCACCGTGTCGACTCCGACCCTCCACAGCCGCCTCGCTGGTGCCCCGTTCCTCGGGTTGCTGGTGAAGATCGTGGCTCTCATCGCGGTCATCGTGGGCCTTGTCGTGATGAGCCCGACTGCGCAGGGCTGGGGTGAGTCCCTGGGCACGCCACACCTGCATGCCGCCGATGATCTGCATGCTCCCGGCACCGGTCATGGGGTTGCTGACAGTCGCACCGATGCCTCAGTAGTGCCGGCCTTCGTCGCTGCGGCGCCCGCTTCGGACGTCCTCTTCGCCGGCACGCTCGGCGGCGTGGTCCTGGTGGCATCTGCCACCCTGATGCTCCTTGCCGCTCTCGGCGTCGCCATCCTTCGAGCGCTCCGGGGTGCCCCGCACCTCGACGACCCGCTCGGTAGACGACTTCGCCCACGCGTCGCCTGGGACGCGGCATGGCTGCCGTCCCCGCCGACGCCTGCCGCGCTGTCCGTCTTCCGCATCTGACCTGTTCTGCATCGACCCGAGACCCGGGCTGATCCGTGGCGCCATGCGCTGCACGGATCTAGCCCTGCCATCCCGATTGCATGAACAGGACTAGACAGACGATGAAGAACACCACCCCGCTCCTTCGCGCCGGCATCGCCCTCGCGGCCGCGCTGACGCTCACCGGATGCGCTGCCAGCGACCCCGGAGCAACACCCGAGGCCAGCACCTCCGCCGAAGTCGAGAGCGGAAGCAACAACGTGAACGAGGCGGACGAGATGTTCGTCCAGATGATGCGCCCGCACCACGAGCAGGCCATCGAGATGAGCGACATGCTCCTCGCCAAGACCGGCATCAGCGACGAGATCACGGCGCTGGCCACCGAGATCAAGGAAGCGCAGGTGCCCGAGATCGAGCAGCTGAGCGCCTGGTCGGACGAGTGGGGCATCGAGGAGATGTCCGGCATGGACCACAGCATGGACGGCATGATGTCCGACTCCGACATGCAGGACCTCGACGCCGCCGAGGGCACCGAGGCTGAGCAGCTGTTCCTCACCCAGATGATCGAGCACCACACCGGCGCCATCGAGATGGCGCAGACCGAGATCGAGGACGGCCAGAACCCGGACGCCATCGAGATGGCAGAAGGCATCGTCGCTACGCAGGAAGACGAGATCTCCCGCATGCGCGCGCTCCAGACCTCCTAACGCGCCCTCTTCTCGTTCCCCCTCCCTCCCGCAGGCGATGGCAGCCCGTACTGCCGTCATGCCTGCGTGCCCCTATGAAAGGCACTCGTTGCTCCACGAAACACCCGCACTGCGCAACCGGCTGAACCGGCCGACCCGCGTAACCCGGCCCGCGCGCCCGACGGCCACCCGACGCTCCACGTTCGAACGCCCCGATGTTCCTCCCACTGACTTCCGCCGCACTCTGACCTGGCAGCAGGAAGCCCGCCGCCGGGCCCGGACCATCCAGCACAACACCACCTCGCCGACCGCACGTGCGCGCCGCACCGGTACCAGCCCGTGGAAGACCGCCATCGGCGCGATGCTGACCGCCGGCGCGATCGCCGTCACCTACGGCCTACCCGCCTACGCGGTCCCGGACGATGTGACCGGCGGCGCCGTGACGTACCAGAATCCCACCACAGGTGAGGTCCAGACATTGCAGGTCGACGGCGCGAACTACACCGTCACCGCGGAACAGGGCTTCTCCGTCACACTGCCGCCGCCTCCGCCGCCGCCGCCCGTGGTTCCCGTGCAGACGCTCAGCACCACCCCGTCCGGTGCCAGCACCAGCGCCGCGCTGTCGACTGCCGTCCCGGCCGGCACCGACGTGCGCTGGCCGATCCCCTCATCGCTACGACTTTCTAGTGGCTTCGGACCGCGGGTGTCCCCGTGCTCGGGATGCTCCTCGTACCACCAGGGCCTTGACTTCGACCCCGGAAACGGCGCCGCTATCCAGTCCATCGCGGCAGGAGTCGTCCGGCAGGTCGTGAGCTCCAACACCGGCCTCGGCGTGCACGTCGTCATCGATCACGAGATCGACGGGACACGCATCAGCAGCACGTACGCGCACATGCAGTTCGGATCCGTGCCGCTGCGTGCAGGGCAGGTCGTCGAAGCAGGTACCCCGGTCGGCCGTGTCGGTACCACCGGTGCCAGCACCGGCCCGCACCTGCACTTCGAGATCGCCTACGGGACCAAGCGCGTCGATCCCTACGCGTGGCTGAGCGCCAACGTGCGCTGATGCATTCACAGGTGACCGGTGACCCCTCTCCTGCCGGGGGAGCACAGTCGGCTGGGCCGGGCGTCGTCGGACGCCCGGCCCGGTCGGCCTCGCGCGTGCGCATCGCCGCCCTGCTGACAGCGATCGGTCTCCTCCTGGGCGTCGGCATCCCCTCGGCGCAGGCCGCCGAGGAGTACCCGACGTGGTCCGAGGTGCAGGCAGCACGCGGCAACGAGCAGGCCACAGCGGATCAGGTCACCCGTATCACCTTGCTCATCGACGGCCTGGCGTCCGAGGTCGAAGCAGCGAACGCGGTCGCGCTCCAGCGCGCTGACGAGCACCAGGCCGCGATCGACGCTGTCGATGAGGCGACCGGGAAGCTCGAAGCGCTCCAGGGCAAGGCCGAGAACGCCCAGGCCGAGGCCGACGAAGCACGGCAGCGCGTGGGCCAGTTCGTGGCACAGCTTTCCCGACGTAGTGGACGTGGCGACGTCAGCCTCCGACTGTTCACCAGCGGCGACGAAGCCGAAGGTCTCCTGCGTCAGATGGGTACCGCGAGCAAGCTCGCCGACCGTCAGGACACCGCGTTTGCCAGCGCCGTCACGGCGGCAAAGTCTGCGGAATCGCTCGGCAAGCAGGCTGCTGTAGCCAAGGATGAACTCACCGGTCTGGCCGCTACTGCACAGGCGGCGCTGCAAGAGGCATCCGAAGCGCAGGCTCGAGCGGATCAAGCGCTGGCTGAGCAGCAGGCGCGCAGCGCCGAACTCTCTGCGCAGCTCACGACGCTGCGCGACTCGCGCATCTCCATCGAGGAGGGCTACGCCATCGGCGAGCGGAAGCGCCAGGAGGCTGCTGCCGAGGAGGCCCGCAAGCAGGCAGAGGCACGTGCGGCTGCCGCAGCACGTGCGGCAGCGGCATACGCCGGGGCGCGTCCTCCGGCAAACGCACCCCGACCGCCGTCCTCGAGCGGTCAGACCTCCAGCTCAGGCTGGACCATGCCCATCCGGAGCTACGGGTCGTACCAGTCCTACGGCATGCGCCTGCATCCGATTCTCGGGTACTGGAAGCTGCACGCCGGCGACGACTTCGGCGCCGGCTGCGGCACACCGATCTACGCCGTAGCCGCCGGCACCGTGCAATTCGCAGGCGGAGCCAGCGGGTTCGGCAACGCGATCACCCTGAACCACGGCAACGGGGTGACGAGCGTGTACGGCCACATGTACTCGTACGGAGTGATGGTCCGCACGGGGCAGACCGTCCAGGCGGGACAGCAGATCGGCGCGGTCGGCAACGCTGGGCTGTCGACCGGTTGCCACCTGCATTTCGAGATCCGCCAGGGCGGCGTGGCCACCTCGCCCATGCCGTTCCTGCGCTCACGCGGGGCGTAAGTATGTAGCAGCAGCCTGCGGTGACGCCTTGTGCCGGATTCCGGTCAGCGGGAGCGCAACACGGTCCACTCTTGACCGAAGTCCGAGCTCGCGACCACACCGCGATCGTCGAAGGCCAGGATCCAGGGGGTCTGGCCTTCGACGTAGCTGAAGGCTTCTACCGCTCCGGCGGCAGATCCGTGCCCGGACCACTCCAGCCCGGCCGTTGACGTCCAGATCCGGCCATCGGTAGCGACCCCAACGAGGCCGCCTCCCGCACTTTCCGGCACCGCGTCAATCAGATACAAGGTCGGGGCGCCGGGCACTGCGGTGAAGGTGCGGCCCGCATCGCTGCTTGCAACCAGCCCCTCCGCTGTCGAAGCGAACACCCGGTCCGGATCAGCGGCGTCGACGGTGAGATCCCGAAGCGCTATGGATGCACCGTCGGCCCAGGTGGTGCCCGTATCGTCGCTGATGCGCACCACGCCGCGGCCGGAGTCGTAGCCATAGACTCGCGTTTGCCCGTCGGGGAGCGTGGCGGTGGCGATGTCGTGGAAGTCAGTCTCACCAGGCAATGACACGGATTCCCAGGAGTCGCCGTAGTCGATGCTGCGGATCAGCCCGAGGTTGGGCTGCTCCAACGCTTCGGACGCAGCGGGATCCGGATGTCCAGAGGCGAACAGTGTGCCCTCTGCGGCAGCGGAAACCGTGAAGCCCATCGTGTCCTGAGCGACACCGCCCAGAGGCCCGTCCTCCGTGGTGTCCGTGGCAGGGGTGGTGGTGCCGTAATCCGTGAGCGTGTCGGTGGGGATCAGCCAGAGGCCGGAGTGCGCTGCTGCGTAGGTGCGGCCGGTTGCCGGGTCGTAATCCAAGCCGTGCACGTGCTCCAGCTCCGCTGTTGCGCTAGGTGCACCGGCAGCACAGCCGACCAGACCAAGCAGCGTCGCCACACCCAGCCCAGCCACCGCGATGCGGCGGCTGAACGGCCTCATCACACCGATCGCCGGCAAAAGCCTTAACGAGTTCATCAAGTCCGTCGCTTCTCTGCACCTAGATAAGCGGCAGGAGTCAGCTCAACGGCTCGAGCGTGTAGCCGACCTCAACGACAGCAGCTCCGACCGTGCCCTCACTCATCGGACGGTCGCTGCGGACCCGCAGTCGCGACGTTCCGCCGACGACCAGATCGACACGAGCATCGACGACACCGTCAAGCGCTGCGACCGCTTCGGTCACGCTGACGACGCAGTGGGAGCAGGTCATTCCGGTAACTCCGAACTCTGCAGTGCTCGCCGGTTCCGCGGTCGGCGCCGTCACCATGGCAGTCGCTCCAGTTGGAGCGCAGCAGCCGCACGGCGTCGATGCCACGGGCAGCAAATTGAGACGGCTTGGCGTAGTCACAGGATCTCCAAGTCTTTGCGGATGCCTCCCAGCGTACCCCCTGGGGGTATCTTCGCAGCTGTGTATGTGCCTGCCACTGCACGCGACGGGCTCCTCGCGCAGCCCGGGCATATGGCTGCGACATACAGGACTTTGAGATACTTCATACGCGCAAGTCCGTCCCGCTCGTCGAGCGGTTGCTGTTGCTGAGGGCAGCGTCTTCTTCGTGATCGAGCGCTGACAGGGTTCTGGCCTCACCGGTCTCGTCCCAGGGCCGCAGCAGCGGCACCTGGCGGTCGCCGGTGTCGAGACGCACGTCGGCAGGGTACGTATTGGCGGCACCAGCCTATTCAGTCTCGCCATCCTGCTGGGATCCGCGGGCATCTCATGGGGCGTCTCATCGGTCTCCGGCGGCAATTCATCGGTGATACCCGATAGTATCGGTGCATGGCGATAACTAACGAGCGCGGTACTTCGGCTGCTGTCTCCCTCTTCCATTCCCTCGCGGATCCGCGACGTCTCCAGATTGTGCGGCGGCTGCAACTAGGCGAGGCACGGGTCAGCGACCTGGTGACCGAGCTGGGACTTGCGCAGTCCACGGTGTCCGAGCACGTCAGCTGTCTCCGCGAGTGCAACCTGATCGTCGGGCGTACTCAGGGGCGGCAGGTCTTCTACTCTCTGGCTCGACCGGAGTTGCTGGATCTACTGGAAGCTGCCGAAGCGCTGCTAGAAGCTACGGGCTTACAGGTGGATCTGTGCGGCAGGTATGGGTCGACGTCGAGCAATCAGAGCGCCGCAGGCATGCCGGCAGGTATCGACGCCGGTGCTGGAGCGGCGCAGTGATCGGGACGATCGCGGCAGCGATCGGTCTGTTCGCCGCGACGAACATCGATGACATCGTCGTTCTGACAGTTCTGTTCCTCGCGTCCACGCGTGGAGCACTACCGGGCTGGAAGGTCGTGGCGGGGCAGTACCTGGGCTTCGCGGTACTCGTCGCGATCAGTGTCATCGCCGCGGCGGGGCTGACGATCATCCCCGATGAGTGGGTGGGGTTGCTGGGCCTGATTCCGCTGGCGATCGGCATCTATGGGCTGATCCGCACTCTTCGAGCACGAGGCGATGATGACGACGAGAGCTCGATCAGCGCCGTGGGGCTGCTGGGCGTCGCGGGGATCACGATCGCGAATGGCGCGGACAACATCTCGCTCTACACACCGGTGTTCCGCACCAGTCCGGTCGGCGACACGGTGGTCACGATCATCGTGTTCTTCATCCTCGTCGCGGTGTGGTGCTTCGTCGCACGAGTCGTAGGAACCAACAAGACGGTGACGGAACTGCTCGAGAAGGTCGAGCACTGGCTCGTTCCGGCGGTCTTCATCGGTCTCGGACTGTTCATCCTGATCGAGTCCGGCGTTGTGCCGAGGCTGATCGGGCTTGTCGCTTGACGATGTCGAGCACGGCATCACGGCGCGTAACGACCTCGATCGTGCTGATTCTGGTGGCGTTCACGGCTGATCGGGTGACGAAGCAGTGGGCGCTTCGCGAGCTCAACGACGGCAGCACCATCGAGCTCGGCCTCGGCGTCCGGCTGGAGCTGATCTTCAACCCCGGGGTGGCCTTCGGCCTTGGAGCAGATCTCGGGCCTCCTCTCGCGGCGGGTTTGATCGTCGTGGCAAGCGCCTTGACGGCGTGGGTGTTGTGGCGTGCCGCGCGAGGTGCACCGATGGGCGGTACTGGTCTGCTGGCCCTCGCCGCCGGCGGCGCGGCCGGGAACATCTGGGACCGCATCAGCCGAGCAGCCGAGGGGCCCCTCACGGGCGAGGTCGTCGACTTCCTCGCTATCGACGGGTTCGCGATCTTCAACGTCGCGGACATCTTCACCACGTGCGGTGTCGCCGGCTGGGCACTCCTCCAGGTCTTCCGCAAAGACGACGCTCCTACGAAGGATCGGCGCAGCGCATAGATCATGTGAACTGCCGAGTAACGATTTACGCGGCCGCGGTGATGCGTCGTCGAAGGAGCTGCCTCACCATCGGATAGGCAGTTAGGAACCCAAAGACAAGCCCGAGTTGCATCAAGAAGAAAAACCGCACATCGCTCGGTGCAGGCATGAAGTTCCCGAAGTGCATGAGGAGCATCCAGCCGCCCATGCCCACGTCGAACGCAACGACCGTGAGGGCGGCACTGAGCAGTGCAACGCCTGCCTTGCGCTTTACGGCGAGGCTGGACGCTTCGGATGCGAAGAAGTACTCGAAGACGAACAGCATGCCGATGGCTAGAAGTGCGATGACGATGATCATCACCCACAAGTTCGTACCCGCGATGGTCGCACCGCTCGCGACGACGAGCGGCACTCCGATGAAGTGACCGACAGTTGCCGCGGCGCCGCCAGGTGTGCTCCCCGCGATCGTCTGCCCGTTGAGCTCATGGGAGTGTCGTGTCTGTGAGCTGGGCGCTGCGGCGTCTCCGCTTCTACCCCAACGATTGAACGCCCAAATCGCTACCGGACCAAGGAACAGACCAGCAACCGGCCACACGACGTTCATGGCCCTGTTTCGCTGGTACCAGCGCCGGCCAAAGATGTTGTAAGCAAGTATGACAGCACTGATCACTCCGAGCGCCACAAAAAACCACGAAAGGGGTGTCAACCAGACGGGAAAAGCGGGTGACATCGAGGTCATATTCGTCATGTCATCATTCATTGGTAGTACAGCTTTCTATCAAATTGAAGTGCGAACGGTACGTGTAATTACTAGAGAGCATGAGCCTCCAGTCGGGGGGGCAAAAAGTTCCAAAATACAATTTGTTGATGCGCGAAGATGCCGCGCGTCCTCTGGGGGCTGCGTACGGCCCATATGGGATCCGAGGAGACAGGGGCAAGGACGATGGAAGTGACGCCGAGATAGAGCGCTGTGGGGTCTTCGGCGCCTTGTGAGTGCTCAGATGGGGAGGACGAATCCGTTGATGAGTCCCTGGATCTGGTTGACGAGCTGAGTCCACAGGCCGGAGGTCATGGCGATGCCGACGAGGACGAGGATCAGGCCGCCGGCGAGGTTGATGGCGCGGATGTGACGGCGGACGAAGGCGACCGACCCGGTGACCCAGCCCAGGCCCAGCGCGACCAGCAGGAACGGGATCCCGAGTCCCAGGCAGTACATGAACCCCAGAAGGGCACCGCGGCCGGCGGATCCGCTGCTGAGGCTCAGGGCGCTGATCGCGGCCAGGGTGGGGCCGAAGCAGGGTGTCCATCCCAGGCCGAACACGATTCCGAGCACCGGTGCGCCGGCGAGACCTGCGGCGGGTCGCCAGGTCGGCGTGAACGAGCGTTGCAGGAACCCGATCTGGCCGACGAACACGAGACCCATGAGGATCACGATCACGCCGAGGATGCGGGTGACGACGTCCTGCCATTGCAGCAGCCACACGCTCAACGCTCCGAACAGGGCCCCGTAGGCGATGAACACGACCGCGAATCCGGCCACGAACAACGCCACCCCGATCAGCAGGCGCCGGCGACTGGTGCGAGCGTTCGAGTCAGCGAGAGCTCCGACGTAGCCGAGGTAGCCCGGCACGAGCGGCAGCACGCACGGGGACACGAACGACACGAGCCCCGCCAACAACGCGATGGGGATCGCGAGCAGTAGCTGCCCACCGAACACGGTCTCGGCCCACGTCATGGCGTTGTCTCCAGGACGGTGCTGATCAGCGCGTTCAGCACCGACTTCTCAGCAAGCCCCGTGACCCGGGCGGCGAGACGCCCTTCGGTATCGAGGATGATCGTCGATGGCACGGCGTTCGGTGCGATCTTGCCCGCGAAGGCGAGCTGCACGCCGCTGTCGACGGTATCGATGATCGACGGGTAGGTGATGCCGAACTGGGTCGCGAACGCCCGCGCGGTGTCGGCCTCGTCGCGGACGTTCACGCCGAGGAACGCGACGCCCTGGTCCTGGTACTGCTGGTTCAGCGCCTCCAGATCCGGTGCTTCCAGCCGGCAGGGCGGGCACTCGGCATACCAGAAGTTCACAACGAGGATCCGCCCGGCATAGTCGGTGGACGCCACCGGGTTCCCGTGCTCGTCGATGCCGGCGAACCCGATCGAGTCACCCCGGTTTTCGGGCGGGATCTCCACCACCGTGCCGTCACCGGCAATGTAGTTCTTGGTCGATCCGTCGCTGAACTGCTGTGCCAGCGGATCGTTGTTCGCGCACCCGGCTACTCCAACGCCGAGGACGAGCGCTGCTGCTACGGCGATGCCGGCTCGCCTGAGTTGATGGCGTGGCGGGAGGTGGTGCGGCAGCTGCGGTTGAGATGCCTGGGCGGCTGCATCTTGCCGGCGTCGCTGCGTGCTGGAGTTAGCCATTGTCCAGCGCGCTCTGCACGGCCAGGTCCAGGTCTTCGAACGCGGTCAGCTCGAGCATCTTCCCGTTGACGAAGAACGTGGGGGTGCCTGTGACACCGAGAGCGGTTCCCTCCGCACGGTCACTGATGACCCGCTCCAGGGTCGCGGGGTCAGCGACCGCGGCGTCGAACGCGGCCATGTCCAAGCCGAGCTCCTCGGCGAAGCCCCGGAACCGGTCGACCTCGGACGTCTGCTTTTCGCCCCACTCGATCTGCGTCTCGTACATGCGGGAGTACATGGCCTGCATCTGGCCCTGCTGGGCGGCGGCCTCGACGGCGACGGCGGAGTTCTTAGCGTTGCGGTGAGAGGGGATGGGGAAGTACCGCACAGCGACGTTGATCTGGCCGGCGTACTTCTCCCGCACCTGCTCGACGTAGGGGTACATCGCCGCGCACGACTCGCACTCGAAGTCGAGGAACTCGACGACCGTCACCGCGTCGTCGCCGACCTCATCCAGGTAGCGGGTGTTCTCACGGACCAGCTCAGCGGTAGCCGGGGCGACGGTGGGGTCAGCGGTCAACGCTTGCGGCGTGTCCGTGCGGGTGTTGTTGGAGGTGATGACGGCGATGAGGACGCCGGCGATGGCCACGATGACGATCACCGCGGCGATGAGCTGCTTCTTGAGCATGAGGAAAGTCCTTGCGTGAAATCAATGAGAGAGAAGGGACCGAAGAGCGCCGGCAGTTGGCGCCCTGGAAAGGCGCATGGCGGCTGCGCCAGAAGAGCGATGTCGGCTGATCCCGCGCGGGCAGCTGGGCAGGGCCCGTCCATCGCTGTGAGACATCCCCGGAGAGGGGGAGGACCAGCGGGCGGGCGCCGTCGGCGAGCAACAGGGGCCGAGGGCCGAGACTTCTAGATCCGGGCGATGCTCAATGCGGTCAACCCGGCGAAGACCTGGCGGTCGCGAAACGCGAGCAGGGGCGGTGCCGGTTGCGTTGGTCCACCAGCAGAGAACGTCAGGGCAGCTCCGCCACGCATGCGGATGAGTATCGCCGCCAGGGCAGCAACACACAGCAACGCCAGCAACCCGCAGGTCAATACATCCCCCGCGTCGGCGGCGGCGGACATGGTCGACGTCGCGATGAGCGCGTCTTCCATGTCGCTGGCTGGGGTATCGAACGTGGCTGTGGCGCTTGTGAGCGTTGCCGCAGAAGCAGTGTCATCAGTCAGTGCGTGAAGACCGATCACGGCAACGAGGAGCGCAGCCGTCACCGACAGGAGAATCGTCCAACGCTCAATCGTCCATCGCAGGCGCGAGGTCAGCGAGCGACGAGCAGTCACCGCTTCTCCTTCCACCGCGTATCCAACCGGATCGTCTCTAGGGTAACCAGCGGGGCCCGGTACTAGCTGACCCTTACCGTGCAGCAGCTCACGGGAGCGCCGTAGGTGCCCGGACAGCCGCCGCCGACAGGCACTTCATGCTTCCCCGTCGCGCCCGTTCTCGGTCCGTCGTCGATCGATCCACGAAGGCCGCCGTGAAGCAGCGCTACTCACACTCGACGGCGTTGGTCTAGCCTCGACCGCAACGCGTGCCTCACAAGCAATGACTTGGGACACATTGAAGGTCGGGCCGGCACCTTCCGCGCCAGAGTCAGGGCGGCCCACAACCTGGAGCGCAGCGACCGCGTGCCGAGCACCTCGGAGGAGCTGGCCGCGCAGCGGCTCGCGTGGACACCGGAGGCCCGTACGCTGCCGGAGGCTTCCAGGCACAATGCGCCCAGCGCGCACCACAACGCCGACCGAGGTCGGCGTCCATCTGCTCGTGGTGCCTGCCGCCGAGGCGGTGGGTCGGCCAGAGGACGAGCCTCTACTGGGAGGCTGTCTGCTCGCTAGCAGGTGCGCGCCGAGTGGCGTCCGTCTGGTGGCGATGCAGCGATGCGGCGATCCCACCCGACGAGGTGGCCCGGATCCTCAGCAGTACGGCCGCGGGCGCCGTTACCTGGCGGTCTGCGTGCTCGTTCGCCTCGGTCTGCGCGGGGATGCCGGCGAGCAGCGCGCTGTCTCAGGCCCTCACGCGAAGGTACGCGCAACGGATCATCGCTCCCGCTGAAGCCGCCTGCCGCGCAGATGCTCTGCCAGCAATTTATCGCCTCGTTGAACGTTCGCGACTGCTGTGTCGTGTCCTCGGTGGGACCACCTCGGTCCCCGCACTACAGGAGGCATCATGCTCAAGCGAATCGCGACCACTGTGACGACTGCGGCGTTCGCCGCCGTCCTTCTCGCCGGATGCTCGACGGCGGCCGGCTCGGCTGGCTCGTCGGAAGCGCCGGTCGACAGCCCCTCCGCTACCGCGACCCCCTCGGCTGAGACGGCGGCTCTCACGACGGCGTCCTCGCCGTTGGGCGAGATCATCACGGACGAGGCCGGTTACACCGTCTACACCTTCATGATGGACACGCAGGACTCGGGCAGCAGCAGCTGCTACGACGAGTGCGCCACGCTGTGGCCGGCGGTATCGGCGACCAGCACGTCCGCCGCGGACGGGATCACCGGAGAGGTCGGCTCGATCACGCGCACCGACGGGACGGCCCAGCTGACCGTCGACGGATGGCCGGTCTACCGCTTCGCGAAGGACACCGCGCCGGGCCAGGTCAACGGACAGGGCGTGAAGGACGCTTGGTACGTCCTCCTCCCTGACGGCACGATGAACAAGGAAGCCGCGGCCATGAGCACCGCCACCCCGGCGCCCTGATGCGACGGCGACCCGTCCCCGCGCGCAGCGAAGCGCCCAGACGGGTCGCCGGTCCTCGACAGGCAAGGACGGAAGGGATGACCGGCAGTGATCGCAGCAACCGGGATGAGGGGGCGCACCGTGGCGCTTCGAGGCGGTGAGTGCTGTGCCCCGCCCCGTCGATGAGCTCCTGGCGGCGTTGTACGAGAGTCACGGCCCGGCGTTGCGGAGATTCGTGCAGAACCTCACTCGGAACGCGGCGCTGACGGAGGACGTCGTGCAGGAGACTATGGTCCGGGCCTGGCAGCGCCCGCAGGTCCTCGAACGCGACGCCGACGCTGCTCGCGCGTGGTTGTTCACCGTCGCCCGCAACCTCGTCATCGACGACGCCCGCTCCGCTCGGAGCCGACGCGAGGTCCCGGCGGAGGACGACGACGGCGGCGGCGGCGTCCCCGATCGCACCGACGCGGTCCTGGACAGCATCCTGATCGCGGACGCTCTCGCATCGCTGTCGGTGGAGCATCGTCAGATCGTGGTGGACGCGTACTTCCTCGGGCACACCACCCCCGAGATCGCCCGCCGGCACTCCATTCCCGAGGGGACAGCGAGATCTAGATTGCACTACGGACTGCGCGGACTGCGACTGGCTCTGCAGGAAAGGGGCGTCACCCGATGAACGACCACCACGGAAGCTCTGCGACGGAGGACGAGTACCGCGACTGGGACGCGTCCTACGTCCTCGGCGCTCTCCCCGCGGATCAGCGACTCGAGTACGAGCAGCACCTCAGCGGCTGCGCGGCCTGCCGCGCAGCCGTGGCAGAGCTGGCAGGACTGCCCGGCATCGTCGGTCGCCTCTCCCTCGAGGACGCTCTCGCCATCACCGCATCGGACGACGGCGAGGACACGCCGCCGACCCTGGTGACCCTGCCCGGCATCGCTCACCGTGTCCGGACGCGCCGACGTCAGCGCCGGCTGGTGACGTCCCTCGCCGTCACAGCCGCCGTGACCGCCTCCGTCTTCGGAGGGGTCGTGCTCGGCACGGGCATCGCGGACGCTCCCGTGGCGAGCGAGGCGACCCTGGAACCGATGGACCCGATCGCGGCCGATCCCGCTCTCGCCGCAGACATCCAGGTCGAGGGGAAGCCGTGGGGCACCCGGCTGGAGTGGACCTGCACCTACAGTGGTGACGCGCCCGCCGGCACCGAGTACGAACTTGTCATCACGCGCACGGACGGCAGCACGATCGCCGTCGCCACCTGGACGGCGGCCGGGGAGCGCGCCATCGACCTCGCGGCATCCACGGGCATCGCCCGGTCGGAGATGACCGGGGTCGACATCAGGGTCCGCGGCACGGACTCCCCCCTCGTCCGCACCGACACCTGAGACACCGCCCACCCTCAGAAGACACCGACACTGCCCGCGCTGCCGCGCGGACATCGGACAGGAGCAGACCTTGCGCACCGAACCCACGCCGCTGCACATCACTCGCGAGGGCCCGAGGAGCTTCATCGGCCGCAACGCGCGAGGAGCCGAGGTCCGCATCGGCGGGTCGGACGCCGACGGCGTGTTCTCGCCCGGCGAGCTGCTGCACCTCGCCCTCGCCGCCTGCGGCATGCTCTCCTCGGACCACATCCTCGCCAGCCGGCTCGGAGCCGACTTCGAAGCGACCACCGACATCACCGCGACCAAGCCCGATGATGAGGACCGCTACGACTCGATCACCGCCGTGATCCGCGCCGACCTGTCGGCGCTCGATCCCGAGCGGATCGCCTCACTGTCCGAACGCACCCACCGGGCCATCGACCGCCAGTGCACCGTCGGCCACACGCTCCAGCACGGCGCGGCGTGCACCGTCGACGTCGTGGACGACCAGGCCGTTCCCATCAGCGGTCCGAGGACGGGGACCGTCTGAAATCAGCGCCTCATCGGTCACGACGACCGGTGCCGGCCGAGCCGCGGACGTCTGCCTCCAGTGCCGTCAATCTGCGACGCGCCGACCGGATCCGAGACGATCCGCGAGGCGCAGCGCGTTCACGGAGCGGAGATGCTGGTCGGCGCGGTGACGTCCGTTGGCCGGCGAGGGATGCGGTGCCCCGAGGACGGGGACGACGCGGGCGTCATCGTGCAGGGTCAGGTAGCGCATGACCCCGTCGAGCGCCACGGTCCCGTAGGTGACGACGGCTTCGAGCGCGGGCAGCAGATCCAGCAGCTCACCGAGCGCGAGCCGGCCCTGCTCGATGTCCGTGGGGCGGACGCGGCCAGCAGGGATCTCCCACGGGATGAGGTTCCATCGGAGGTAATGGTCGCGGGAGAGTCCGGACTCGATGCGGGCCGCCCGGAACGCGGCGGCGGTGGGCCCGAGGTTGTCTTCGCTGCAGACGGCAGCGGATCCCGCGGCGATCGTCCGAGGACCGGGCGACTGCATCAGCACCAGGACGCGACTGGCGGTGCCGCCGGAACGGGGATCGAAGCCTGGGACGAAGCGTCCGGTTGCGGCCGTGGCATTCCGCCAGGTCTCGGCGAGGGCGTTCAGGGTCCGGACATCCACGATGGTCGTCGATCCCGGTCAGGCCGCTCGCGGTGGTGCGAGCAGGGTGCCGCGGATCACGGAACCGTGGAAGGTGCGGGCGGCGACGACGATCCACGCGGCGACCAGCCCGACGTAGTAGAGCACGGCGAGGCCGGCGACGACCGCGAGACCGGAGTGCAGGGCGAGCCCGTTCAGTCCGGTGACGCAGGTGCCGACGGGGAACGTGAACGACCACCAGGTCAGGCTGAACGGCAGGTGCTCGCGGGCGGTGCGGACGGTGATGGCGAGGGCGATGACGGTCCAGAGCAGCGCGAAGCCGAGCATCGCGAACCCGTACACCAGCGCCACGACCAGCAGCGCACGCGCGATGCTGGCGTCGACGACGGTGGGCGCGTTCGATGCGAGGAGGTTCACCGCCGTGATCGACTGTCCGACCGGACCGAGGACGATCCACAGCGTCGGCACCATGCCGGCGGCTCCGACCTTGTGCTGCGCGAGCCGGTTCCAGATCAGGGTGATCACCACCAGCGACGTGATCAGGCTGAGGCCGAAGAAGCCGTAGCAGGACCACAGGAGCGTCTCCCGCGCCTGTCCGGCGGGCGCGTATGGCAGTAGCAGGGCGCCGGTGGAGGCGGACACCATCGGCGGGACGATGGGCATCAGCCAGCCGCCGAACGCGGAGTCGGGCTTGTTCTCGTGGCGGGTGAACGCCAGGTACGGCACGAGGACTGCTGTGAGCAGTCCGCCGATGGTGCCGATGGTCCACAGGACCCAGTCGATGGTCACGGCGGCGGGCAGGCCGATCCAGTCCTTGCCGAGCAGGAGCGTCCCGGCGCCGACGGTGAGGAACGCCATCGGTGGGGCGCCGTAGAAGTGGGAGATGACCGGGTTGAGGTGGTGCCCGGCTGCGGTGCTCCGGTAGCGGATCCAGTGCAGCACCGTCGCGACCGTGAGGGCGACGAGGAGCACCGCAGCGATCGCCCACACGACCGTCGCCGCGATGCGCAGTCCGGGGAACTGGAGTGGCAATGACGCAGCTGCGACGGCGATGATCCCCGTGCCCATGATCGATGCGAACCAGTTCGGTGTGAGGTTCGACACGATCAGGCCTGGCCGCTCCAGATCGCGGAACAACGCCGTCTGCGGCCCTTGGGGCAGCTGGCTACCGTTCGCGTGTGCGGGGTCGGTGCGGAGTGCGCTCATGGGTCGAGCCTGCGCGCATCCTGTTCCTGGCGGTACTGGGTTCCTCTTGATAGGGCACAATCATTGGTTGTGGCACAACGGCGACTCACGGACCGAACGCTCGACCTCGACACACTCGACGTGCTCGCACGCGTCGCCGAGACCGGCTCCCTCTCCGCCGCCGCTGGAGCACTCGGCGTCACGCAACAGGCGGTATCTGCTCGAATCCGGGTCGCGGAACGCATGATCGGTCATTCGTTGGTGCACCGCTCGGCCACGGGGTCGGTGCTGACCGAGACCGGTCGGCTCGTCGTCGGGCTGGCCGGACCGCTCCTCGATGCGTCTCGTCGCCTCGAGGCAGGAGTGGCCGCGCTGCGGGCTCCCACGGGTTCGCTCGTCGTCGCGGCGTCACAGACGATCGCGGAGCTGCTGCTGCCGGGCTGGCTGCTCGAATTCCGACGCCGTGAACCCGACGTGCACGTGCGTCTGATCGCGGGCAACTCCGCCGCGGTGACGGACCTCGTGCAGTCGGGTGGCGCGGACCTCGGGTTCACGGAGACCCCGGTGGTGGCGGCAGGCGTGTCCGCGCAGGTGATCGCGGACGACGAGCTCGCGGTCGTCGTCGCTCCGGACCATCCCTGGGCCCGGTCGACCGGGATTACTGCGGAGGTCCTGTCGGCGGCGGCTCTGCTCCTGCGGGAAGAAGGCTCCGGGACTCGCGCGACCCTCGCCGCATGGCTCAGGGAGGCCGGTCGGGACATGACGGTCCCGGCCGCGGTGCTGGAGACCACGAGCATCATCCGGGCGAACGCGCAGGCCGGGATCGCACCGGCGGTGATGAGCCTCCGCACGGTCGCCGCCGACATCGACACCGGGTCGCTGGTGCGGGTCCCGCTCTCCGGGCCGCCACTTGCCCGGCCGTTGCGGGCGATCTGGTCGGGAGAGCTCCAGCCAGCTGGTTCTGCTTTCCTGCGCGTCGCCCACGAGGTGGCCGGTCGGGGTCAGCACAGCCCGTAGGGCAGCTCCGTATCGTCCTCCGCGATCTCGGTGAGCCGGTTGTACTTCGCGACGCGTTCTCCGCGGGCGGGGGCGCCGGACTTGATCTGTCCGGTTCCGGTGCCGACGACGAGGTCCGCGATGAACGTGTCGGTGGTCTCCCCGGACCGGTGCGACACCATGCTCCGCATCCCGAGCGAGCGTGCGACGCCGATCGCGTCGAGGGTCTGGGAGACGGTGCCGATCTGGTTCGGCTTGATGAGCGCTGCGTTCGAGAGCCCGTCCTTCCCGCCGTCGCGGATGCGCTGCGGATCGGTGACGTAGAGATCATCGCCGACGATCTGGAGCATGTCGCCGAGCGCGGACGACATCGCCTTCCAGCCGCCGTGGTCATCTTCGGAGAAGCCGTCTTCGATGCTCCGGATCGGATACCGGCTGATGAGGTCGCGGTAGTAGTCGACCATGCCTGCTCGGTCGAAACGGCGGTCCACGACCCGGTAGCTGCCGTCACCGAGCGCGAACTCGTTCGCCGCCGGGTCGAGTGCGATCGCGACGGTGTCCACGCCGGGCTCGTAGCCAGCGGCGCTGATCGCGGCGACGAGGAGGTCGAGGGCCTCCTCGGGCGCGGCGATCGACGGGGCGAAGCCGCCTTCGTCCCCGAGACCGAGACTGCCGAACCGTTCCCGGACCAGTGCCGCCAGTGCGTGGTAGACGTCCGACCCGATCCGAACCGCGTCGGTCATGGTCTCGGCGTTCACCGGGGCGATCATGAACTCCTGGAAGTCGAGCGCGTTCGCTGCGTGCGCTCCGCCGTTGAGCACGTTGAAGTGCGGGACGGGCAGGCGAGGCGTGCTGCCGGTGACGTCTGCGATCCAACGCCAGAGCGGCAGCTCCGCTGCGGCGGCGAGAGCGCGTGCCATCGCGATCGAGGTCGCGACGACACTGTTCGCGCCGAGCCGGCGGTAGTTCGCGGTGCCGTCGAGGGCAGCGAGGGCGGCGTCGGCCTGCCCGATCGAGGTCCACGACTGGCCGGTGATCATCGGTGCGACGTCCGCCGTGATGAGGTGCAGTGCCTGGCTCACGTCGCGGCCGCCGTAGCTGCTGCCGCCGTCGCGAAGCTCGACAGCCTCATGCGCGCCAGTGGATGCGCCTGCGGGGCGTCACCGGTGACGACGATGCCGTCCTCGAGCTCGAGACGCACCTGGATCGTCGGGTAGCCGCGGGAGTCGAGGATCCGGGAGCCGTGCAGGCTGCTGATGGTGACGGGGCGGCTCGTGTGGGTCACGTACTCGCCCTGATGGTGGGTGGTGTGGTGGACGTTGCTGATGTAGTCGTTCATGGCGGTTGTCGCCTTTCGGGTTGGTCGTGCGGGTGTGGGCCGCGGGGAGGCGGAGGGACGACCTCCTGGCGATCACTGGGCGCCAGTTGCCTCCCCACGGCGGTTCAGGGCGCGCACTGGATGGTGTCGGGTGCGCGGGTGCCGGTCAGGGGTGCGGGGTGAATCGTTCCTGTGCGGAGCGGATGATGGCTTCGGCGTCGACACGGTTCCCCCACCCGTTGGTGGTGACGTGCTTGCCGTGCTCGATCTCCTTGTAGTGGGAGAAGAAGTGCTCGATCTCCGCCAGGACCGGCTCGGCGACGTCGGAGATGTCCTGGACGTGGTCGAAGCGGACGTCTCCGGCGGGGACGGTGAGGATCTTGTCATCGCCGCCGTTCTCGTCGACCATGCGGAGCATCCCGACCGGGCGGACGTCGATGACGACGCCGGGGAACGTGGGCCGGGGCAGCAGCACGAGCGCGTCGAGGGGGTCGCCGTCATCGCCGAGAGTGTCGTCGATCGAGCCGTAATCCTGCGGGAACACCATGCTGGTGAACACCGCCCGGTCCAGGCGGATCCGTCCGGTGGCGTGGTCGACCTCGTACTTGTTGCCGCTGCCGCGGGGGATCTCGATCGTGATGTCGAAGTGCATGAGCTTCTCTTCTCCCAGTCGGATGGTCAAGTGAGGGTGCCGAGGGTGACGCCCCCGGCGGCTGCGGCGACAGAGACGACAAGCATCCCGAGCCCGTTCACGGCAGCCGCGGTGGTGCGGCCGGTGCGTGCGAGGCGGACGGTCTCGAAGCTGGCGGTGCTGAACGTGGTGTAGCCACCCATGAGCCCTGTTCCGACCACTGCGACGGGGGTAGCGCCGAGGTGACCGGCGGCGCCGGTGATCAAGCCCAGCAGGAACGAGCCGGTGATGTTGATCGTCAGCGTCCCGACCGGGAGCCGGAACTGCCGACCCCGGTTGATCGAACCATCCACGAAGAACCGTGCGGCCGCGCCGACACCGCCAGCGACAGCGACGCCGAGGAAGGCCAGGGCGCTCATGATGTGGCTCCGTTCGGTCGGACCAAGCCCGCGATCGCGAGGCCGCTACCGGTGGCGATCGCGCCGGCGAGGACCGTCAGGAGCCCGTACCCGGTGCCGACCAACCCGCGGCCGGCGAGGAACAACACCGCGGTGCTGGTCGCGAGGGTGCTGTAGGTGGTGAACCCGCCGAGGACACCGGTTCCCAGAAGCAGGCGCAGTGTCCGGCGGCGACCCTCGTCAGGTCCGCGATGCGCGAGGTGTTCCAGCAGCACACCGAGTAGGAGCGCCCCGGCGATGTTGATCCAGAAGATCGCCCAGGACACTCCGTGCTGAGCGGGGAACGCGGTGCTGAGTCCGTCGCGTGCGGCGGTACCGATGGCGCCGCCGAGTGCGACGACACCCAGGTACCGCCACCGCAGATGCACTGGCCGGGCGATGCGTTCCGGGTCATTGGCGTCGATGTCCGGGTCGGGCGGGAGCTGCCCATCGGGCAGGTCCGTGTCCGTTCGGGAGGTCATGTTCCACCTTCCGCAGCGACCGCTGCCGCTGCTGCTCGTGCTGCCGGATGCAGGTACTCCCCACCCCGCGGACAGAACCCACCGTCGCCGTCGAACCGGTAGATCAGGGGTTCGCCCGTGGGGAGGTTCAGGTCCGCGAGCTCACCGTCAGTCAGGCAGTCCATGCAGGCACACAGTGCCCGCAAAGAGTTGCCGTGCGCGACGACGAGCACTGTCTGCCCGTCGCGGAGTGCCGGGGTGACGCGGTCCGACAGGACGGGTTGGACCCGGCGGATGACGTCGGAAAGTGTCTCGGTTCGACGAACTGCCGCCCACGGCAGCCCACGAAGCGCCGGCGTCCGCCGGAGCGCCAGCCACGCGCGGATCGACATGCGTGGCGGCCGACCCGTGCGGGTCCGGCGAACAGCGAAGAACTGCTCCGCCCCCAACGCCAATTGCGCATTCTGCTTGGACATGCCGGTGAGGGCGCCTTAGTTCCGCTCGTTCAACCGCCACGTCGACTCGACCGGCGCATCACGTCCGACGACGTCGGTGACGAGCTCCGCCGTATGGAGCGCCCGCTCGAGCGTCGACGTGAGCACGAGGTCCGGTCGGATGCCCGCATGCAGAAGTAGCAACCCAGCCCGATTCGCTTCGGCGGTGCCCTGTTCGGTCAGCGCGACGTCTCGCAAGCCGGTGAAGGTGCCGGTAGCGTTCGCAGTGCTCTGTCCGTGGCGGAGCAGAACAAGCTGGCCGGTCACTGGGTGCCCCACGGCAGTGGGGCATCGAACCCGACCGGATCAACGGGCACTACGAGCACTAAACGGTGCTGTCGATGGGTCAGCCGTGCCGCGACCGACCCCGTGAAGAACTCCGCGATTCGACCCGCTCCCGTCCTGGCCCCGACGACCAGCATCGCCGCGTCGCGGTCTTCGGCCACCTGCGACAGAGCCCGGCTCGGATCCCCAACACCCGGAACGAACGTGACGTCGACGCCGTAGGTCGTTGCGGCGGCACGTACTGCCGCCTCGTCACTGTCCGACAAGCCCTGCGGTGTCGTGTCAGCGGTATCAGGGTCGAGCGATTCCACCATCACCGACCCGTCCGAGCGCGTACCGGCATCGATGAGCGACGCATCCACGCTGACGCACACCAGCGTCGTACCGAAGCGCCGCGCGATAGACGCCGCAACCTCGATCACCCCCGGCGCGAGGCCGGGTAGGACACCGACGACGACCGGGCCGGTACCGATTGATGCTGTCATGACACTCCCTACCTCAGGCGCGCAGAAGCGCGACCAGCTGAGATAGGGACTGTTGTCGACAACTGTCGAGGTTGGGTCCGGCAAGCCCCACTGCCGGGTCCGAAGACATCGCCAGTATGCACCCGAACCCCCAAGTCAGGGAGCCGTCTCGCGCACCCGTGACGTCCAGACACCGAAGGAAGCGATTCCGACGACACGGAGCGAAGCTGCCCACATCTCACGCGCCCAGAAGTGCCAGCGCTCCGAGCTCGACTCGCGAGACGTCTCGCAACCCATGGGTTGCGAGACGTCTCACGAACCGCGCATGAGGCGCTGGTACTTGCTAGCGAGGGAGTGTCGCGCAACCATGTACCTCAAGTAGGTGCTTGACTATCTGTGTTCATCGTTGGTTGTGAGACAGGTTGGTCGTCGTGGGGAAGCTCATCGGGTACGCGCGGGTATCGACGCGTCAGCAGGACACGGATCGGCAGACCACAGACCTTCTTGCGGCCGGCATCCGGCGCGATGACCTGTACGTCGATCACGGCGTCTCGGGTGCTCGCGCTTCGCGGCCGGCGTTCGATGAAGCGCTGCGGGCGCTGCACGACGGCGACACCCTTGTCATCACGACGCTCGACCGGTTAGGGCGGTCGACGCAGAACATGCTCGCCCTCGCGGAGGACCTGCGGGAGAGAGGTGCGTCGCTTCGGGTGCTGAACCTCGGCGGGGGAGATGTGGACACGGCTACTCCGATGGGGTCGATGGTCTTCACCGTGATGGCGGCGCTCGCGCAGATGGAGCTCGAGATCAAGCGGGAGCGGATCACGGACTCGGTGTCTAAGAGGCGGGCTGCGGGCAAGGACCTGGGCGGCCGGCGTCAGGTCTTCACCGACAGCCAGATTAAGAACGCGGCCCGACTGCTCGAGGGAGGGGAGCCGGCCGCCCAGGTCGCGCGCGACATGGGCATGTCGAGGGCGACTTTGTACCGCCGTCTGCGAGGACTTACAGCGACCGAAACGCCCTGAAGACCGCTTTGCGTAATCGCAGCCTGATCAGGGAGTTTGCTACTCGCGCATCCAGTCGCTAGGCTCCCTCCGCGGTTCCGTTGAAGTACCGGGTAAAGGTATGTCGGGAGCCTAGCGACTGGAATCGGGATGTCAAGAGCAGCAAGGCTGGTGCTCAGTGGATTCCCAGCCGGATCCTCTGTCCTGCGATCGAGTGGACTCCAGATGTGGTTGCTAGTGACGAGGATCGCCTCTAAGCTAGGCCGTGCCGCAGCCCCCAAGGTTGCAGAAGCAAGCCAGGCCTCCCGCCGGACGACGGGGACCTGGCTTGACGCTTTTAACAGCTACGCAATAACTAGCTTGCTCGCGAAGAGCTGCACATAGGTCGGGTCGTTGTTGACCAAGTGCTCTCCCACGGCGCCAGCCGCGGCGTCCGCTAGCCACAACAGTGGCTCAGTAAGCGTTCCGTCGTGCTGTAGCTGCGGCGGATTTCGCAGTTGCAAGCGGACGCACTGCTGAGTCCAGAGTGTGCGGTCCCGAGTGTCTTGATGCGGGGTCCGTTGGTCCAGCGTGACCGTCTCGTAGGGCACCCCACCTACGTCCCCGAACAGGTGGGTGAGGCATCGAGCCCGAGCTTCGTTCATTCGCTTGTTGGCGTCGTAGTACGAAAGATAGGCCGCGACGTGGTGTGCGTTTCGCTGCAACACCTGAGCCACCTGGTTGCGCACGACAGGGCTGTCCTTATTCCAATGGAGCCGCTTGGCTCCCGGAGGAAGGATGACCGCAAGCTCCGCCCGAGCAGCGGCTTCTTGGCTGGCGTCGAGCACTACCGCTGCCACGACGCAGAGCCCGTAAGTGTCACGTGCGCTCTCGTCGACGTACACATGCAGCATCAGATGACCATCTCACATCCGTGAGGTCGTTTTGATCGCGGCCGGGCGGCGCTGCTCATTCTGGGATCCACATGCCGCACCCCCGACTGTCGAAGCCTTGCCCGGAGCGGAGGGTGACGGTCAGGCCGCCAAGGGCGGAGTTGACGAAGTTGTTCGTGATGATGCTTCCCCGCTGGTTGTTGATCTCGTAGTAGCAGTCACTGGGTGCGCCGGCTGTCTTGTAGGTGCCGGCGGCGATCACTCGGGGTGAGGCGTCGAGGGGGCTCGCGGTGTCGCCGACGGCCAGGCCGCTGTCTTCTGGGATGGCGCGGCTTGCGTAGTCGATGCCGGCTTGGAACTGCGGGCAGTAGATCTGCACGGCCTGGAGGTCCTCGTCGTACACGCCATCGGCGAAGCGGATGTAGGAGGACTGGGGGTCGTTGCCGTAGTGGCTCAAGAGGTCTGAGCAGTACAGCTTGGCGGTGCTCAACGAGGAGGTCTCGCTCAGCGCCGATCCCTTCCCGGCGGCTTCTCGGGCCGCGAGGTACTTGCGGTCTTGAGCGTCGGCTTCGCTTCCTACGGCGTTCATGCTTCGGAGGACGTCTCGGACGGCTGCGGAGATCTCCTTAGCGTCGGTGCTGTCCGCGAGGCCGGCCAGGATGGCGCGATCGGTGCCGAGCTGTTCGAGGGCGGCGGGCTCGGCATACGAGGCGGCCTCTGCTGCTCGCTCGTCTGCGTCGACGAGGTAGCGCTCTCGATTCTGCCGAGCGTCGGCAAGCTCTTCAGCAGCTTCCCTCTCCTGTGCCACTTCGGCCGCCGCGGCTCGTGCCTCCTGGGCCTCCTCGGCAGCCTGTACTTCACGTGCCTGCGTCATCAGTGACACAGCCGTCCCTCCGACGAGAGCCAGCACCAGCAGACCCACGACACCGGCGGACAGAAGGCGACGCTTCCTAGTGCCTCCAAGCGCATCCGCCACAGAGCGAAAGAGCCTCTGGACCCGCTCGAGAAACGAGCCCCGGGGCTGCCCGGGCGGAGAGAGGCGCTGTTGCGGGGGGAGCGGGTCGTGGGTCACAGCCCGAAGCATAGGGTTGGCGGCGTTTTACGCCTGCCACTCGAACGGGGCTCGATCTGCCCAGACTGTGGCTCACCATGCGGGCCGAAGCCGCTCCGCGGACCGAGCCCTGGGTGTCTCGCTTAGCCCCCCGTCACCGGATTCTTCCCCGGACGGGTCTATTGAGACACGCGGCGTTGGCGGGGACGCGGTTGGGTGTCAGCTGCCAACGACGTCCGGTGAGCGGTCCCCTGCCGGATAGCGTTTAAAGGCGGGGCCCTTTGAGATCGCTGTCGTGTGGCCGTGGCTGTCGTGTCACTAAGGGGGCAGGGGTCAGCGCGCGGGTCGGATGGAGAAGAGCTCTTGCGGGGTGGCGCCCGTTGCGTCGCAGATGAGGGTGAGGGTCGTGAATCGGATGGCTTTAGCGCGGTCATTCTTGAGGATCGACAGGTTGGCCATCGTGATCCCCGTGCGCGCTGACAGCTCAGTGAGGGTCATGTTGTGGGTCGCGAGCACGGCGTCGAGATGGCATGCGATGCGGTGCGGGTTCGCCGGTGGCGCGTTATCGTCCGGGGAGACGGGGCCGTCGGAGCGGCCGCGGGGGTCAGACGACGCCATCGGCGTCCTCGGCGAGGCGAGCGCCTGCGCGGAATGAGGCCGTGAGTGCGAGGGCGATGAGCCCAGCGAGGAGCAGGTCGACTGGCCAGGCAACGGGGACGCTGCCGATGCTCGAGTAGTCGCCGCCGAGGAAGCCCTCGCGGCCAGGGTCCCCGGCCGAGAAGCTGCCAAACGCACCACCGCCACCGAACCCGAAGCCGAGGCCGACGGCGAGGTAGGTGCTTGCGATCATGTCGGACATGCCCTGGAGGGCGCCTCCGATGAGCAGGGTGAGGGCCAGGCGCCGCCAGTTAGCGACAACGAACGCGTGAAAGGGCTGCGCCTGGGCGATGCCGCGGAGAGCTCGAAGTAGCCACGCGACCGCGAGGACAACCGTGACGCCGTGCACGAGCGACGGCACCGCGCCGAAAACCCGTAGCAGGAGGTCGGCGTCGGCGAGCGAACCGGTCGCGCCGGGCCGGAGGGTGGCCTCGCGCAGCTGTGGCAGCTCTGCGAGAGGGAGGCGAGGATCGGCGCCGCCTCCGATGAAGAGGTAGTGGCCGGTGATCGTCGTGATGACGCGACTGGTGTCTCCGATCACTGTCGCCGTCATCACGAGCAGCAGCACGAAGCGCGTTATCCGCAGTACGCGCGGCCGCTCCCGCACTGGTCGACTCTCGATGATCCCCGTGCTCGCCATGGTGTCTCCTTATCGAAATTCAATGCTATCGACAATCAACACCATCAGGAGCTACGGCGCAACCCACGGCTCTAATTAGTTGGAGCAAGTGGCAAGGGGCATGCCTGCTCGTGGCAGCGTCCGGGTATCGATTCCTCCCCGGACCGCCTGCGGTGACTCGTGCGATCTGGTGTACAGCGCAATGCACGTCGGACGCCAGTGAGGGCAGGTTTGAGGGATTGGCTGCGTGCTGGACATGTAGGTAGTGAGAACAGCCAACGATGGAGGCATCATGACCCGCGACCCGCTCGACGAACTCCTCGATCACTCCGCACCGCCGTCACGACCGGCCGCGAAGCACGATCTGGACGCCATGATCGCCGAGGCTCGCCAGTCGGCACCACGCACTGCTCGCTCTCGCGTCCTCGTGGCGGCGGGCCTCGCGGCCGCCTTCACCTTCGGCGGAGTGGGCATCGCTGCCGCTACCGATGGGCTCTCGTGGGCACCTTGGGCTGAGGACCCGATCGGCACCGTGCAGTTCACGATGGGCAACGGGTTCCAGTGCGAGCTGCGATTCTCCGAGTACACCAAGGGCCGCGATCCGAGTTACGTCCGTGAGGTCAACAGCATTCTGGAGAGCTGGTACCGAACCACGGACGTGCTCCCCATCGTGCAGGCGATCGTTCCCACCAGACTGGCGGGCCTTGACCCCGAGGATCTGGAGATCGGAATCGGCGAACCTGGCGAGGTGCTCCCACCCGAGGAAGTTGAGCGTCGCGAGTGGAGCCGCCAGTGGTTGGCCTGGGATCTCGCAATCAGCGACGCGGAACAGGACGTACTCACAGCCCACGGCATCCAGCCCGGCGACGAACGCTTCGCAGGGAGTGAGAGAAGCGGCCAGATCAAGTGTCGCGACGAGAGCGGCGAGCCCTACGCGCTCGGTGCTGAGTCGTGAGACGAGCACGCGCGCGCATCACGGCTGCTCTAAGCCGATCTTCCGGTGACCTGCTGACATATCTCCAGCGACGGGTCGGGCTCGACGAGGCCCCCGATCTCCTCGGGGAAACGATGGTCGTCGCTTGGCGCCGAATCGACGACCTGCCGGAGGACCCCGACCAGGCACGCATGTGGCTGTTCGGGATCGCCCGCACCACACTCCTCAATCACGTTCGAGGAGAGCGTCGCCGATGGGCGCTAGCCGACCGGATCCGCGGGAACGCGGCCACGGAACCCACCTCGCCCGCAGCCGATTACGGCGCCGAGGTGAGAGACGCCGTAGCGCGCCTCGACACCGATCTCGTCGAGCTCGTGCAGCTCGTGCACTGGGAGGGGATGACCGTCGCACAAGCAGCCGCACTGCTCGGCGTCTCGGAATCGACTGCGCGCATCCGCTACACGCGCGCGAAGGATCAGCTACGTGCGACCCTCGAGGTTCTCACCAGCTCAGGCGCCACATAGCCCTGACGCCGCCCTTCCTGCTCCGTGCCCTGCCACCGGTCCGGTAGGGGATCCCCTGCCGGACATGCTTTCGAGGGGAAGTTGACCGCACAGGAGCCACATCTACCAATAGGCGGTCGGCGCATCTCGTGCTGGGGCCAGCTCTGCCCGAGGTGGGCATCGGGCAGGGTGAGTACATGAGCGATTTGCGGGGCGAGAGTACTGAGCTCATTGGCGCAGTGGCGCGATCGATCGGTGTCAGTGTGCGGACGTTGCACCACTGGGATGCGGAGGGGGTCGTCGTTGCCTCCGGACGAACGGACGGCGGATACCGGACATACCTGCCCGGGGACATTGCACGCGCGCGACGCGTCCGGTTGATGCGGGAGATCGGCGTCCCGCTCCAAGGCATCCCCGAGTTGCTATCGGGGGATGCCGCGAGCCGTCGCGCGGAGCTTGCGCGACGTCGTGCAGCACTCGAAGCGGAGATCACTCGCTTGCAAGAGTCGATGGATGCCGTTGACCGGCTTGTGGCCGCTGAAGAGTCCGGTGTCCTACTCAGCACTGAGGAGCAGGCGGACGTGCTTGGAGAGGGATGGGATCCGGCATGGAGCTCTGCGGCCCGGGAGCAGTGGGGTGACACCGCTCAGTGGGCGGAGCACGCCGAGCGTTCCAGCCAGCGCAACGCCGACGACTGGAGCGCGGTGAACGCGACGGTGGACCAAGCGACGCACGCTCTCGCCCAAGGAATGCGCGCCGGCCTCCAGCCAGGGAACCCCGAGGCCGATGCCCTCGCCGAGCGCCATCGCCAGGCGATGTGCGGGTACTTCCACTGCACCCCGTCCATGCACGTTCTCATCGCCCGTCGCTTCACGACGGAGCCGGGTTTCACGGAGCACTACGAACGGCTGGAGCCAGGACTGGCGTTATGGATGCAGCAGGTCGTTGAAGCCGCGGCCAGAGGGCGCGGGATCGAGCTCGAATCGGTTGCGTGGGAATGATGCCCTTCAGGCGAACGCTCGCCGCGCGATGTCGATGATGTCCCTGCTCGGTACGTGCAGCGCGTCGGCGGCGGTCGTGCCGGTGGACGAGAGGTACACGTCGACCATTCGGTTGCCGACTGCGTAGCCGGCGCCGGTGGGGACTCCAACGGGCTCGGCGCCGAAGCGCCGCGCTGCGTCGTCGCCGTGGACCCACGCGGCGAAGTTATCCATCCCGGTGATGTCGAGGCCGGCGAGCATTCGGGTGAGCACGTCGTCGTCGTCGAGGTGCGGTAGTCCGATGGGCGTGTACCCGAGGGCGCCGTGGAGCTGCCGAGCGAAGGCATCGGCGAGCCCCTCCGAGATCACCTGCTCCCCGACCTGTACGGTCGCGGGATCCCACACCACGCCGCCCGGCGCGTAGCGCAGGTTGTGGTGCAGCTCGTGGACGGCCGCGGCTTCGAGCCGCTCGAGGTTCTCCTCGGTCGGCCATAACGTCAACGTGATGAAGCCGGTCATGCTGCCGTTTCCACTGAAGCCACGGGCGGGCCCCATGAAGTACTCATCGTCCGGGTCACCCAGGACGAGCAGCGTGCTGATGTCGGGGACCACGAGGTCGGGAACGGCCGCAGCCTGAACCTCCACAGCGGCCGTCATGGCGCGCTCGATACGAACCCACGCGTCGGCCTGGACTAAGGAGTCGAGCGCGCCCCGAAGCACGTCACTCTGCCGGTCCAGCGGGAATCCGAAACTCATCTCGTGCAACGCGACCATGTCGGGCTCACCGGGGAAGTACCGGTACATGTCACGCATCGGGGTCAGTAGCCGGCTGAGGGCCGCGCGGCGCGCGGGCTCGGCGACCGCGAGGACGTCGGACATGCCGTGAGCTGTATCGAGGACTGTCATCACCATGACCCAGACGCTAGGGACTGACGCTGCGTCAGGGTCAAGTTGGCTGCGCAGGGGTTGTGGTGTCCGGCAGAGGATCCCCATCCGGACGCCGCCCGCACTCGGAGATGGGGCTACCGTCGGCATGTGAGCGATGACCCGTACCAGAGTGTCCCCAAGAGCGCCCTGCGCTGGGCCGTGGTGAAGCTCGTCTTCTTCTCGCTTGTCGCGCTAGGAAACGTCCACTTGGGTTTGGAAGGCGGCAACGCCATCCACTGGGGCATCGTCGGGTTGGCCGCCCTTCTCGCGGGCTACAACGGATGGCTCATCCGGAAGGCGACCAGTCACAGCTGACCGGTCGCTGCGGTCATGGTCCGCCTAGATGACCCCGTGCCGGACGCTCACAAGAGATCGTCCTGGAGGCTGACTCGTTCGACGCGTTGTATCCGTACCGTCGGGTCATGGTCCTGATGCGACGGAGCGTCCTTCTCGTCCTCGGTGCCGCTCTCGCGCTCATCGGTGCAGGCGTGACGGTGCTCTACTTCTTCCAGCCGTGGCGGACGTGCTCCTACGAGGACTCCGCAGCGGGCTGCGCGATGCTCGACGCTGATGCAGCGGTGATGGTGGTCGCCATGGTCGCGACGCTCCTCGGCGGCATTCTCTTCCTGGTCGGTGTCCTGCGATGGTGGAGAAGCGGTGTCCGCTAAGGGATCTCCAACCGTACGACTACTTGGGCGGCTACTCGGCGAAGGGTCGGGCGACGATGAGTTCTCCGCTCGCGGTGTCCAGGGTGGCGGGGACGCCGAGGGGGACGGTGATGAGGTCTTCGATGTGGCCCAGCGGTAGGCCGCCGAGGACGGGGACGCTCAGCGCGTCCAGGTGGTCGCGCAGCACGTCGAGGATCGTCCATCCGCGGTCCTCGTAGCCGGCGAACTGGTCGATGCTGCCGAGTGCGACGGCGCCGATTCCGTCTAGCGCTCCGGAGTAGCGGAGCTGGGTGAGGGCGCGGTCGACCATGCCGAGTCCGGCGGCCTTGTTGATCTCTAGCAGCAGGATCGCGTCGGTCAGGTCCATGTCGACGACCCCGACGCTGCGGGCCATCATCTCGAGGTTGCCGCCGAGTAGTCGGCCTTCCGCCTTCCCTGTGGTCGTGAGTTGCGCGGAGAGCGCTTCGGCGTCGGTCGTGACGACCGTCTCGGCGTCTTCTAGGAGTAGTCGCCGGACATGGTCGCTGTGCTTCCCGGCGATCGCACCGTGGAGCGCGGGGACGCCGGCGTTGGCCCATGCCAGGTGGAGCGCTGTGATGTCGCTGTAGCCGACGAGGGGCTTCGGATCCGCGCGCAGCGCAACCAGGTCAAGGTGAGGGTGGAGCCGGAAGCTGCCACAGCCTCCCATCGTCGCGATGATTGCGCGGATCTGGGGATCGCGGATCGCCCCGTTGAGATCGGCCACGCGATCTTCGTCGCGGCCGGCGAGGTAGCCCCGGTGATCGAGGACATGGGCGCCCGTGACGACCTGTAGTCCCCAAGCCTCGATCTGCTCGACCATCCATGCTGGTACGTCGTCGTCGGGCCAGGACGCGGGGGATGCCAGTGCGACCGAATCGCCGGGGGAGAGTCGTCGAGGTCTCGGCATCTTTGCGTCCATGACGGCCGACCCTACTTGGAGGCCACGACCATCCTGCTCGGCGTCTCGGCCCCGCCGGGTTCGGCACGGCACTCTGACGTCGAGCGTCCGGGTAGGGATCCCTCGGCGGACACGTCAGGGCGCTGTCTCGGCCCAGCCACCATGGGCGTCCCCGGGTGCCTGTCATAGAGCGTTGTGCGGCCGACCGCTTCGCGCGGAGCATCACCAGCGTGGGCGGAGTGTGCCCCCCGGGGTGAGGAATGCCGGAAGCGTCATGCCCGTTACAAGGTACCCCCGGGGGGTATAAGTTCATCGGCAACTGACCAGAAGGAGTCACGATGGCAAAGCACGAGCACGAGGAGCACGGCGGCGACCATGGTGGTCATCATGTGAGCACCGATCCCGATGGGCACGCTGGCCACCAGATGCACGGGGGCGCTGACGTACCCGCGGGTCACGACATGCACGGGGGCCACGGAGGGCATGGCGGCCACGGCGATCATGTGGGGCAATTCCGGCGGTTGTTCTGGATCATGTTGGTGATCGCGGTGCCGGTGGTCGTGTTCAGCGGCATGTTCGCGATGATCCTGGGCTACGACCTCCCGGACGTGCCGGGGCTCGTGTGG